>WFRT01000113.1 GCA_015486445.1 Pseudomonadota bacterium
GGCCGAGAACGATCTCGTGGTGCAGGGGGCGGCGGCGGATGGTGAAAGCCGGGATGATCGGGCTGCCGCTGAGGCGGGCGAGCACCGCCGGGGCCGGGCTCGTGGGCACCCGGTAACCGAAAAAATCAGCCCAGATGCGGTACTTCTTCCGAACCCGCTGGTCCACCAGCAGGGCGATGACACCTCCCCTTTTCAGACGCCGGGCCAGGGTCCCGGCGCTGCCGCTTTTTGCCAGCAGCGTAAACCCGGTGCTCTCCCGAATTCCGGCAATTTCCCGGTAAAGGCGGGGCTTGCCCTTGATCGGCTTGCCCACCGTGGCCACTTGCAGCCCCACCTCGTCAGAGAGCAGACCGGCCATTTCCCAGTTGCCGTAATGGGCTGAAACGATGATCACGCCGCGACCTTCGGCGGCCGCGGCCAGGAGGTGCTCGGCCCCCCGGATGCGCATGTTTTTCTTCAGCAGCCGGCCGCCGGAGCCCTGCCCGGCGAGCAGGAACAGCTCGGCCAGGTTGGTGCCCAGGTGCTCGGCGATGGCCTTTTGCAGCCTTTTCGACTCGGGGCTGCCGGGCTCGAGTTCGAGGGCCAGGTGGAGGTTCTTTTCCACCACCTTTCGGTGGCGCCGGTCCAGGGCCAGCCAGAGGCGGCCGAGACCGGCCCCGAGCCGGGCGGCGGCCGCGGTCGGCAGCAGGTTGAAGAAGCGGGTTGCGGTTTTGAAAACAAAGAGCGCGGCCCGGTCACCAAGATCGGCGAAATTTATTTTCATTTCCTACCTCCGCTGGCTTTCCCGGTTTATTTCCGCCATTTCACTGCTGATCCACGCGACCGCCTCGGCCAGGCCGGGGCCGGTGAACGCCGGGGCAAGATGGTTTTTCGCCGCCGCGGCCGCGGTCTCGGCGCCGTAGCCGGTCAGGACCAGGATGCCCCGGGCCCCGACCCGAGCCGCCAGTTCGAGATCGCAGGCCTTGTCGCCGACGACGAATGATTTTTCCAGGTCGAGGCCGTGCCGGGCCGCCGCGGCCTGGAGCAGCAGGCCCGGAGCCGGTTTGCGGCAGTCGCAGACCCGGCGGTAGGGCGGCTGGCCGTGGTCGGGGTGGTGGGGGCAGAAAAAGAAGTCGTCGATCCGGGCTCCGTAGGGCCGCAGCAACTCCTGCAGACGGCGGTGGCTGCGCCGGACGAACTCTTCGTCGAAGTAGCCCCGGGCGATCCCCGACTGGTTGCTGACCACGATGACCGGGAGCTTGAGCCGGTTGAGCCGGGCGATGGCCGGGCCGGCCCCGTCCAGAAGTCTGAGCTGGTCGAGCCGGCTCAGGTAGTTGACCTCTTCGATGATGGTCCCGTCGCGGTCCAGGAAAACCGCTCCCCGGAAGCGGGCGGGAAAGTTTTCCCGTCTCCCGCTCATGGCCGGGCCCCGGTTTTCAGCCGTTTGAAGAGGGCGAAAAAAGCCTCTTCGTCCCTGATTTCAAGCTCGATTTCACCAACCAGCAGTCGCTTTAGAAAATCCGTCCGCCGGCCGGCCCGGGCCAGCCGCGCCAGCTTGACCACATCCTTGCCGGTGCTCAGCAGGAAACCTCCGGCCGTCGTTTTTGCCAGTTGTTTCAGATCCGCCGGGCGGTATTCGTGGTGGTCCCGGAAGGCCCGGGTTTCCTGCAGCTTAAGTCCCAGGGCGCGCAACTGGTCGAAGAAATAGTCGTTGTTGGCCAGCCCGGCACAGGCGCTGAGGGCGGGGTTGCGCCGGAGTTCGGCGACCGGGATGGCGGGGCCGCCGGCGGCGGGGCGGAAAGCCTTTATCCGGTAGGCGGCCAGAAAGATCCTGCGGGCCGGAACCCGGCGCCAGACCGGCACCATCTCTTTAAGAAAGTCGGGATGAAGCCGGTCGGACTTGTTGACGATTACGGCGTCGGCTCGGGCCAGGGTGCTGAGCGGTTCGCGCAAGGGCCCGGCCGGCAGCAGGCGGTGGTTGCCGAACATTCGCTGGCCGTCGATCATTACCAGGTTGAAGTTGCGCCGCAGGCGCCGGTGCTGGAAGCCGTCGTCCATCAGGACCAGGTCGGGCTGAAACTTTTCCCGTGCCGTCCGTGCCCCGCGGACCCGATCGGCGTCGAGAACCAGCGGGGTCTCGGGCAGCATCTGCTTGAGCATCAGGGCCTCGTCGCCGAGCCGGGCTGGGTCAAGGCCTGGGGAAAGGCGGCCGGCGGGTACCGCCAGAGGACGGCGGGGGTCGCGGCGGCCGTAGCCCCGGGAGAGGATGACCGGTCGCTGCCCGGCCTCCTGGAAATGGCGGACCAGGCGGGCCACCATCGGGGTTTTGCCGGTGCCGCCGACGGTCAGGTTGCCGACGCAGATGATCGGCACCGGCACGACCCGGCTTAATCCCGGAACCAGGTCATAGGCCAGGTTCCGGGCCCGGATAACGGCCCCGTAGCCGGCGGCCGGGACCGCCATGAGGTTGCTGCGAAAGGAGCTGGACATCAGCGGCCGGTCCGTTGTCAAGCGGCCGGGGAAGGGCTGGCACCGTAGTCGATGTAGCCTTCGAGGCAGAGGTCGTTGTCGAAATGGCGGATGGTGATGTCTCTGACCGGCAGGGCCTGGTCGATGCTTTCGGCGCCCCGGCCGCTGAGCATCCCGAGACTGCCGCGCCCGCCGATCAGGATCGGGGCGTAAAAGAAGCAGATCTTGTCGATGATCCGGTTGTCGAGGGCGGAGCCGTTGATCTCGGAGCCCCCTTCGATCAGCACCGAGGTGATCTCCCGGCGGCCCAGCTCCCGCAGCAGGGCGGGGAAGTCGAGTTGGCCGAGATCATTGGTCGGCAGGGTCAGGATTTCCCGGACCCGGTCGCGGTAGGGGGCGAGTTTTTTCTCTTCGTGCCGGCGGGTGGCGAGAAACATCTTTTCGCGGCCGTCGCGGCCGAAGATATTGGAGTCGAGCGGGGTCCGCAAAAGCGAGTCGAGCACGATGCGGTAGGGACTTAAGGGCTCGAGGCCAGGCCGCCGGGCGGTCAACCTGGGGTTGTCTTTCAGCAGGGTGCCGATGCCGATCAGGATGGCGTCGTGGGCGGCCCGGATCTGGTGGACGTAGTGGCGTGATTTTTCGTTGCTGATCCACTGCGAGTGGCCGGTCCGGGTGGCGATCCGGCCGTCGAGGCTGGCGGCCGCCTTGAGCGTGACGAACGGCATTCCGGTGGTGATGTACTTGTTCCAGGTTTCGTTGAGCCGGCGGCACTCCTCGCCGAGCAGGCCGGTCTCCACCCGGATGCCGGCCTCTTCCAGGCGCTCGGCGCCCCGGCCGACGACCCCGGGGTTGGGGTCTGTGGTGCCGATTACGACCCGGCGGATGCCGGCCCGGATGATGGCCTCGCTGCAGGGCGGGGTGCGGCCTTCGTGGTTGCAGGGTTCCAGGGTGACGAAAAGTTCGGCGTCGAGGGCCAGGTCGCCGGCCTCCTTCAGGGCGAAAATCTCGGCGTGGGGCTGCCCGGCCCCGGGGTGCCAGCCCCGGCCGACGATTTCGCCGTCGCGTACGACCACGGCTCCGACCATCGGGTTGGGGGAGGTCTTGCCGAGCCCCCGGCGGGCCAGCTTCAGGGCTTCCTGCATGAAAATCGTGTCGGTCAGGGAAAAACTGCTGCTCATGGTTCAGGCCCCGTTTCCAGGTTCAGTTTTCAGAGTCGTGCTTGAGCAGGCCCTGGAGTTCCTGCATGAATTCCCCGATATCCTTGAACTGCCGGTAGACCGAGGCGAAGCGGATATAGGCGACGTCGTCGAGCTCTTTCAGGGCGCTCATGATGTACTCGCCGATGACCGCCACCGCCACCTCCTTTTCCCCGCTTTCCCTGAGCATCTGCTCGAGGCCGTTGATCAGCTCGTCGATGCGCTCCTGGCTTACCGGCCGCTTCTCGCAGGCTTTCAGGAGACCGTTTTCGATCTTGGCCCGGCTGAAGGGCTCCCGGCTCAGGTCGCGCTTGATGACCATCGGCAGGTTGATCTCGACCCTCTCGAAGGTGGTGAAGCGCCGGTTGCAGGAGAGGCATTCCCGGCGCCGGCGAATGGCGCTGTGGTCTTTGGCGAGGCGGGAGTCGATGACCTTGTCTTCAAGGAAACCGCAGAAAGGGCATTTCATGGACTCTCCTGTGGTAGATATTCAGCCGCATACGGGGTCGGGCGCGGCTTTTCTTCGCTAGGCGTTAAGATTTCTGTTTTTCCTAACGCTCGCTCCGCCCGCATTGCAAAACTCGCTACGCTCAGACAGTTGCAATGCTTATGGGCTCCCGCTCGCTGGGAAAAACGACGAAATCTTTCCGAAACCGCTCAGAAAAACCACCCCCGCCCCTCCTGAAAGAGGGGGAGATAGAATTTAGCTGAATAGTTACCTCCTGTGAACGATTTTTCAGACGGTGATCGTGGTCGGTTTGAGGACTACAACCTTGAGACCGGCTTCGGCCAGCATGTCGGTGGCCAACTCGTCCGGGTAGGAATTGCGGATGATGATCTTCTTGAGCCCCGAGTTGATGATCATCTTGGCGCAGATGATACAGGGCTGGTTGGTGCAGTAGATTTCGCCGCCGTTGATGGTGACCCCGTGGGAGGCGGCCTGGATGATGGCGTTCTGTTCGGCGTGGAGGCCGCGGCAGAGTTCGTGGCGCTGGCCCGAGGGGATCTCGAGTTCATCCCGCAGGCAGCCCCTTTCGAGGCAGTGGCGGATGCCGGTCGGCGTGCCGTTGTAGCCGGTCGAAAGAATGCGGTTGTCCTTGACGATCACCGCCCCGACGTGGCGCCGGATGCAGGTCGAACGGGAGGCCACGAGTTCGGCGATATCCATGAAATAGGTCTGCCAGTCGGGTCTGCCGTTTGCTGTCCGGACACTCATGGGCCGTTCTCCTTGAAATTAAAGCAGGTGGCTGTAGACCGGGAAACGCCGGCAGAGTTCCCGGATGGTCTCCCGGGTCTTGCTGATCAGGGTCTCGTTGCGGGGGTCGCGCAGGATTTGGTCGATGCAGTCGCCGACGATTTCCATCTCGGTCTCGCACATGCCCCGGGTCGAGGCAATCGGGGTGCCGATGCGGATGCCGCTGGGGTCGGCCGGGTTGCGGGGGTCGAAGGGAATGCCGTTCTTGTTGGCCGTGATCCCGGCCCGGTCGAGGGCGACCTCGGCCTCGACGCCGTTGACGTCAAGTTCGGTCAGGTCAATCAGGAAAAGGTGGTTGTCGGTGCCGCCGGAAACGATTCGCAGCCCCTTTTCCTGGAGCCGGCCGGCGAGGAAGGCGGCGTTTTTCACGGTTTGCCGCTGGACCCGGATGAATTCCGGGGTCCGGGCTTCCCGGAAGGCCACCGCCTTGCCGGCGATGGTGTGCATCAGGGGGCCGCCCTGGAGGCCGGGGAAGATGGTTTTGTCGATTCTCGCGCCGTACCTGGCGCGGCAGATGATCATGCCGCCGCGGGGCCCGCGCATGGTCTTGTGGGTGGTGGTCGTGACGAAATCGGCGTGGGGCACCGGTGAGGGGTGGGCCCCGGCGACCACGAGCCCGGCGATATGGGCGATGTCGACCATCAGATAGGCGCCGACCGCGTCGGCGATCTCCCGGAAGCGGGCGAAATCGAGGGTGCGTGAATAGGAACTGGCGCCGGCGACGATGATCTGGGGCTTTACCTCCAGCGCGACTTTCATGATCTGATCGTAGTCAAGCTGTTCGCTTTCCCGGTCGACCCCGTAGTAGGCCGAGTGGTAAAGCCGGCCCGAGAAACTGACCGCGGCCCCGTGGGTCAGGTGGCCGCCGTGGGCCAGGTTCATGCCGAGGATGGTGTCGCCTGGCTTGAGCACCGCCTGGTAGACCGCCATGTTGGCGCTCGAACCCGACAGGGGCTGGACATTGACATGCTCGGCCTGGAAAAGTTCCCGGCCGCGGTCGATGGCGAGCTGTTCGATCTGGTCGACGAACTCGCAGCCGCCGTAGTAGCGCTTGCCGGGATAGCCCTCGGCGTACTTGTTGGTCAGCACGCTGCCCTGGGCCTCGAGCACCGCCTGGCTGACGCAGTTTTCCGAGGCGATCATGATCAGCTTGCTCTCTTCGCGGGCGGTTTCGGCGCGGATCAGGCGATCGATTTCGGGATCGACAACCCCCAGCGGGGCGGCGATTTCCCGGGTCGTGTTGAGATTGCGCTGCTCGATCAGGTCGAGCCGGCGCTGGTGGCGGCCGCCTTCGTAGGCCGTATCGAGCCAGGTTTCCACCAGTTCACCGGCGGTCGCAACGTCCAGCACCCGGCCGCCCAGGACGATGACGTTGGCGTTGTTGTGGGCTTTCGCCATCTGCGCCGTGAAGCGGTTGTGAACCAGGGCGGCCCGGACCCGGCGGTGGCGGTTGGCGGCGATCGACATGCCGATCCCGGTGCCGCAGACCAGGATGCCCCGGGCGCTTTCGTCGTCGGCGATCTTTTCGGCCAGGCGGTGGGCGAAAACCGGGTAGTCGACCGAGTCGCTCGAGTCGGTGCCCAGGTCGAGGAAGCGGCAGCGGCCGGCCAGGGCGGTTTTCAGTTCTTCTTTCAAGGCGAAGCCGCCGTGGTCGCTGGCGATATAAAGGGTGGTCGGGCTGCTTTCGGGCATTATCTGCTTCTTTCGCTCAATAGGCGGCAAAGGCCAGGGTGGCATTGGTGCCGCCAAAGCCGAATGAATTGCTGATGGCTTTTTTGATGGACATTTCGACCGCCCGGTTGGGGATGTAGTCTAGATCGCACTCCGGGTCCGGGTTGTCGAGGTTGATGGTCGGCGGCAGCCAGCCGTTTTTCAGGGCCAGGACCGTGTAGATCGCCTCGACCGCCCCGGTGCCGCCCAGCATGTGGCCGGTCATCGACTTGCTCGAACTGACCTTGAGCTGGTAGGCGTGATCGCCGAAAACCTGCTTGATGGCCCGGGTTTCGTAGAGATCGTTGTAAAAGGTCGAGGTGCCGTGGGCGTTGATGTATTCAACCTCCTCGGGAGCCATCCCGGCGTCTTCCAGGGCATACTGCATCGAGGCCGCGGCGCCGACGCCGTCGGGGGCCGGGGAGGCGATGTGGAAGGCGTCGCAGCTGCTGCCGTAGCCGACCAGTTCGGCCAGGATCGGGGCCCCGCGCTGGAGCGCGAATTCCAGCTCCTCGATAATCATGACTCCGGAGCCCTCGGCCGGGACGAAGCCGTCGCGGTCCCGGTCGAAGGGCCGGGAGGCCCGGGTGGGTTCGTCATTACGGGTCGAGAGGGCTTTCATGGCGTTGAACCCGGCGATGCCGAGCGGGGTGACGGCGGCCTCGGTGCCGCCCGCGATCACGGCGTCGCAGGTGCCGCGCTGGATAATTTTCATACCTTCGCCGATCGAGTGGGTGCCGGTGGCGCAGGCCGTGACTACGGACATGTTGGGACCCTGGGCCTGGTGGCGGATGGCGATGTTGCCGCCGGCCAGGTTGGAGATCATCATCGGGATGAAGAACGGGGTTACCCGGCGGGGACCTTTTTCCCGCAGGACGTCGTGGTAGTGTTCGAGGCAGGGCAGGCCGCCGAGACCGGCGCCCACCGTGACTCCGACCCGGGGGCGCAGTTCCGGGGTGATTTTCAGGCCCGACATCTCCATCGCCATGTCGCTGGCGGCCATCGCGTAATGGATGAAGGTGTCCATTTTCTTGAGCTCTTTGGCATCGATAAAGTCGGTGGCTTCAAAATCGGTGACCAGGCCGGCGATTCTGGTGGCAAACTTCTCGGTATCGAATGTGGTAATCGGTCCGATCCCCGATTCTCCGGCCAGAAGGCGTCGCCAGTTTTTCTCAACCCCGGTCCCCAGGGGGGTGACCAGGCCGACTCCGGTTACGACAACTCTGCGTTTCACTTTTACACCTCGAATGTCAAAGCAGTTTAGTGATTTTCGTTGAAATTACCCGTTTTGCCGGGACTTTGAGCAACAGCCGCTTTTTTATCGGGAATAGGCATTATTGTAAAGAAAAAAGTAACTATTCAGCCGAATACGGGGTCGGGTGTGGCTTTTCTTCGCTAAGCGTTAAGATTTCTGTTTTTCCTTACGCTCGCTCCGCCCGCATTGCAAAACTCGCTACGCTCAGACAGTTGCAATGCTTATGGGCTCCCGCTCGCTGGGAAAAACGACGAAATCTTTCCGAAACCGCTCAGAAAAACCACCCCCGCCACCTCCTTCAAAGAGGAGAGATAAAATTTAGCTGAATAGTTACAAATTGGCTTCGTTGCAACACCCTTATTTAGCTGAATAGTTACAGAAAAAAACGCTTTTCCGGGAGTAACGGAAAAGCGTTTTCGGACAAATCGGACCAGGTGCCGGCAAAAAGTTCTGCCGGGACATGGAAAATGCCGGGCTGAAATTCTCAGCCGGCCTGCTGGTTGACGAAGTCTATGGCGTTCTGCACGGTGCGGATTTTTTCGGCGTCCTCGTCCGAGATCTCGATGCCGTACTCTTCTTCAAAAGCCATGACCAGTTCAACGGTATCCAGGGAATCAGCACCCAAATCGTCAATGAAAGAGGCGTTGTTATCAATTTCAGCCGGGTTGTTGAGGCCCAGTTTTTCAGCGATGATTTCCTTGATTTTGGTTTCGATTTCGGTGGACATGTCGGGGTCTCCTCTTTGCCGGAGCCGGCGTTGATGCCGGCCCTCCGGTTGCGGTTTGGGTTGTTTTTTGGTTTTTCTAAGCCTGAGTTGTTTTTTTAGTGCGTTTTAAGCCATAAGCATGCCGCCGTCAACCTGCAGAACCTGGCCGGTGATGTAGTCGGCCAGGGGGGAGAGCAGGAACAGCACGGCATTGCTGATATCGTCGACCGTGCCCAGGCGCCCCAGGGGGATGGCGCCGCTGATCTCGGCCCGGGTTTTTTCGTCCAGGGCGGCGGTCATCTCGGTCTGGATGTAGCCGGGAGCGATGATGTTGCTGGTGATGTTGCGGGAGGCCAGTTCCCTGGCCAGGCTGCGGCCGAAGCCGATGATGCCGGCCTTGGCGGCGGCATAGTTGGACTGGCCGGCGTTGCCCATCAGGCCGATGACCGAGGAGAGGAAGATGATCCGGCCGTAGCGTTTTTTGAGCATGCCCCGGACCACGGCCTTGCTGCAGTTGAAGCAGCCTTTGAGATTGACGGCCATGACCTCGTCCCAGTCGCTCTCCTTGAGGCGCAGGAGCAGATTGTCGCGGGTGATGCCGGCATTGTTGACCAGGAAGTCGATGCCGCCGGCGGCGGCGTTGATTTCCGCCACCATTGCGCTGCAGGCTTTGAAATCGGCGATGTCGACCGGCAGGAAGGCGGCTTCCGGGGTGCCGGGGGGCAGTTCCCGGTTGATCTCTTCGGCGACCAGGCCGCCGAGTTCCCGGTTGGTGCCGCAGAAGAAGACCCTGGCACCCTGTCGGGCCAGGGTTTCGCTCAGGGCCCGGCCGATGCCCCGGGTGCCGCCGGTAACCAGGGCGACCCGGCCGCTGTAGTCGAAGGGGTGGTCGGCGCCGGCCATCAGGAGCAGGCTCCGGTAATCTTTTCGAGATCCTGGACGGTGCCCAGGTTCAGGGTCTTGACCCGCCGGTTGATGCGCCGCATGAGGCCGGAAAGCACCCTTCCGGGCCCGAGCTCGACAACCTGCTCAACCCCCTCGCGGATGGCGAGCTGCATGGACTCTTCCCAGCGCACCGCGCTGCTGACCTGGCGGACCAGGAGCTGACGCACGGTTGCGACCGAGTAGTTGGTGTCGGCGTCGACGTTGGAGATGACCGGGATTTCCGGCTGGGAGACCTCGACATCATCAAACTCGTCGGCCAGCTTTTCGGCCGCCGGACGCATCAGGGAACAGTGGAAGGGGGCGCTGACCGGGAGCCGGACAACCCGGCTGGCGCCGGCCTGCTGGGCCTTTTCCCCGGCTTCCATGATGGCCGGGGTGTGTCCCGAGATGACGACCTGGCCGGGGCAGTTGAAATTGGCCGGTTCAACGATCTTTTCGGCCTCGGGGTTGCTGGCCTCGTCGCAGATTTCAAGGATCTGTTCGTTTTTCATGCCCATGACCGCGGCCATCGTGCCGAGGCCCACGGGCACGGCGCTCTGCATGAATTTGCCCCGGGCCCGGACGACGCGCACGGCATCGAAGAAAGGAATTGTGCCGGCCGCGACCAGGGCGGAGTATTCACCGAGGCTGTGGCCGGCGGTCAGGACCGGTTCCAGGCCCAGCCGTTTCTTCAGCACCCGGTAGGCCGCGATGCTGACGGTCAGGATAGCGGGCTGGGTGTTGGCGGTCTGGTTGAGTTCTTCGGTGGGGCCGTGAAAGCAGACCTGCCGGAGGTCTTCGCCCAGGGCCTCGGAAGCCTCGGCGAAGGTTTCCCGGGCTTCGGAAAAGTTGTCGTGGAGTTCTTTTCCCATGCCGACATGCTGGGAACCCTGGCCGGGGAATATGAAAGCGGTCTTGAGCTCACTGTTTTCCAATTTCTGTCTCCATAAAATTCAGGTGCCGGCAAGCTTTCTCCGGCCTGTTTTTTCTGGTTCTGGTCAGGAATTGACGTGGCGCTGACCATCCCGGTTTCTACTTAAAAAATTCGTCGAATTTTCCGGGCGGTTTTAGTCAGTTGTTATTCTAAACACCGCAATATACCGTTTTTGCTTGATAAATGTCAACCAAAACAAGCAGATTAGGTTATTTTAATGGTACCGGAAGGGTTGCCGGGGTGGAGCGGCGGCAGCGGAGACCCTAGCTGGAGGGCTCTGTTTCTCCATTTTCGGAGGAGGACTCCAGGGAGATGATTTTTTCCTTGAGCTGCTTCCAGAGCTTTTTCCGGGGCAGCAGTTTCTGGATTTCGTGGTTCCTGTCAAGCTCGCTGAGCAGGTGTTCGTTGACCTTCTGCTCGGAAAACTCGGCGCAGAGGCGGATCCCGTTGCGCATCGCCTTGCGGCACGAAGAACCGTGGGCGATGAAGCAGTTGCCGTTGATGCCGAGCAGCGGGGCGCCGCCGTACTCAGAATAGTCGACCCGCTGCTTGAGATTTTTCAGTCCCGGCCGGCAGAGCCAGGCTCCGAGCCGGCGCCTGAAGCTCGAGGTCAGTTCCTGGCGCAGGATGTCGGTCATGGCCAGGGCCAGCCCTTCCGAGGTTTTGAGCACCACGTTGCCGACGAAGCCGTCGCAGACAATGACGTCGAGTTCCCCGGGATAGATGTCCCGGCCTTCGACCGGGCCGACATAGTTGAGGGGGCTGTTTTTCAGGAGATCGTGGGTTTCCCGGGTCAGTTCGTTGCCCTTGCTCTCTTCCTCGCCGTTGCTCAGCAGGCCGACCCGGGGGTGTTTGCGGTTGAGAACCCTTTCGGCGTAGACGCTGCCCATGATGGCAAACTGGGCGAGGTGCAGGGGACTGCAGTCGACGTTGCCCCCGACGTCGAGAATGGCGACCGGCTTTTTGAGGGTGGGCAGGCAGGTGACGATGGCGGGCCGGTCGATGCCCTTGAGCTTTTTCAAGGTGACCATGGCAATCGCCATGGTGGCCCCGGAGTTGCCGGCCGAGATGAAGCCCTGGGCCCGGTTGTCGCGGACCAGGCGCAGGCCGACGGCGATCGAGGATTCCCGCTTGCGGCGCATCGCCTTGCCCGGAGAGTCGTCCATGGTGACGATTTCGGCGGCCGGCTGAACGAAAATCGGCAGGTTTTTTATGTCGTGGTTTTCAAGCTCTTTCTCGATGACTTCCTGGATGCCGACGAGGATGATCTGCAGGTTCATCTTCCGGGCCGCGTCAACCGCCCCGGCGATGATTTCCTGCGGAGCCCGGTCTCCGCCCATAGCGTCAACAGCAATTTTCATGGGGAGTACCGACCCTCAGTCGACAGGAAGACGGAACTCCTTCTAGTCGACCTCTATGAAGGTTTCACCCTTGTAGGTTCCGCAGCTCGGGCAGACCCGGTGCGGAATGGTCGGAGCCTGGCAGTTGGGGCAGATGCCGGCCTGCGGGGCGCTCAGGGCCTGGTGCGAGCGGCGCTGTCTCTTCTTGGTTTTTGAACTTCTTCTCTTGGGTACAGCCATGATTTTACTCCATATCCGTAAATAACGGCTTCAGGTTCCAGGTCTTGCCGCCGGTTTTTAAGGCGGTCTGAAAAAAGGGGGATATTCTAGTCCCGCTGTTTTTGCTTGTCAAGCTTAAATATTGCTCTCCTCAAACCACCGCTTCACTCTGGTCGATGACTTCGGCGTGGAGGTCGATGATGCTGCGGTCGTCGGCGAGGATGTAGTCGAAGTTCGATTTGACCCGCGGGTTGGCCCGGGAGACGAAGATTCTGGCCACCTTCCGTTTGCGCTCGGAAGCGAGGGCGTCGCGGCAGAGGAGGTAGGCGTCGATGACGTCCGCGGTCATGTTGACGAGGCGGCCGGAATGGTACTCCTGGTAGGTCGAATCCCCTTTTTCCTTGATGTAGGAGATGGCCATCTCCAGCAGGGAGCGCATCTTCTGGGCGTGGGCGAAGGTTTCCCCGAGGCTTTCAAGGTCCAGGTTTTCCTCGAACTCGGTCAGCCATTCGGAAACCACCCCGGCGATGATGCCGCCCATCGCGGCGACCGCCTGGAGCTGGGTGGTGCCCTCGTAGATGTTGGTGATGCGGGCGTCCCGGTAGTGGCGTTCGACGTCGAACTCCCTGGTATAGCCGACCCCGCCGTGTACCTGGATGGCGTCGTAGCAGACCTTGTTGGCCATCTCGGCGGCCGAACTCTTGGCCAGCGGGGTGAACAGCGAGGCGTAGCGGGTGTAGCGCTTGAGATCGTTTTTCAGGTCGGCGCCCCGGTCGGGGTGTTTTTCGATCCGGTCTTCGATGCCTTCCTTGATGTCGACGATGCGCGAGGTTTCGTAAACCAGGCTGCGGGCCGCCTCGATCGCCACCTTCATGTCGGTCAGCATTTCGTAGATCGCGGCGAACTTGCGGATCGGCTGTTTGAACTGGGCCCGGTCGTTGGCGTAGGCGTAGGCCTCGCGCCAGGCCGCCTCGGCGATGCCGACCGACTGGGCGGCGACGGCCAGGCGGGCGCCGTTCATTAAGTAGATGGTGTACTTGATCAGGCCGAGCTTGCGTTTGCCCAGCAGTTCGGCCCGGGCGTTGTTGAACTGCAGTTCGCAGGTCGGCGAGCCGGTAATGCCGAGCTTGTGCTCGATGCGTCTTACCTTCATGTCCTCGTCGCGCTCGTAGATGAACAGCGAAAGTCCGCGGCCGCTGGTCGTGCCCTCCTCGGATCGGGCCATGACCAGCGAGATGTCGCCGCAGCCGTTGGTGATGAAGCGCTTGACCCCGTTGAGCCGCCAGGTGCCGTCTTCATCCTGGCTGGCCCGCAGCATCACCGACTGCAGGTCGGAGCCCGAATCGGGCTCGGTCAGGGCCATCGAGCCCATGATTTCGCCGGTGGCAAAGCGCGGCAATATGCGCTGCTTCTGTTCCTCGGAGCCGAATTTGCAGATCGTGTCGCCGAGCCCCTGGAGGCCGAACACCAGCATCAGCGAGGCGTCGGCCCGGGAGACGATTTCGATGGCGGCCGAAAAGATCGTGATCGGCATGTTGATGCCGCCGTATTTGCGGGGCAGGGTGAAGCCGGCCAGGTCGGCCTGGTTGAGGCGCTTGATGGTCTCCCTGATGCCTTTGGGGTAGGTGACCACCCCGTCGTCCCAGCGGGCCCCCTCCTCGTCGACCTCGCGGGCCCTCGGGGCGGCGAACTCCCCGGCGATTTCCCCGACGATCTCCAGCACCCGGTCGTAGTTGTCGAGCGCGTCCTCGCTGTTCTTGGGCGCGTAGGGATACTGGTCCTTTTCGCTGAAGCTGTCTTCCTTGAGGTCGATCACCCGGCTCAGGTCGAGGTTGCGCAGGTGAAAAAGGATATCGTCGTTGTCACGATAATAATTGGCCATGGTCACTCTCTCCTTGGGCTTGGTGAACTCGTATAAGTCAAAATCTGCGCCGGCTGCCCGGAGGGCAAAATAAAGCTGCGGCTGCAAGGCCCGGGAGCCCGGTTTGGGTCTCGGACCTGGGACGCCGGCGCGGCCCCGGTGAAGAAGGATTGCGGCAGCCGGGCCGGGGCTTTCAGCCTGTCATCAGGCCTTGGTCTTGTAGGCCTTGATCATCTTGTTCAGCACATCCTTGACGTCGCCGACGATGCCGTAGTGGGCGAGGGCGAAGATCGGGGCCTGGGGGTCCCGGTTGATGGCGATGATCCGCTTGGCCTCGCTCATTCCGGCCCGGTGCTGGATCTGGCCCGAGATGCCGCAGGCGATGTAGAGGTTGGGACGGGCCGTGACCCCGGTCTGGCCGACCTGGTGTTCCTTGTCAAGGATGCCGGCGTCGACCACCGGCCGCGAACAGCCC
>WFRT01000114.1 GCA_015486445.1 Pseudomonadota bacterium
CCCGCCAGCAGCGCCAGGGCCGCCGCCGAAGGCACGACCCGGGCCGGGAGGGTGTTTTTTTTCCGTTTTGCCATTTTTCCCCCGCAATATCAATTTATCAGGTCATTTTTGCCTGATAAGAAGCTGTTATGCTTATCAAAAACATGGTTCAGCCTCAAATTCTGCCAAAATACGCTTTGCCTTTTGTTTGTGTTTCCTTGTAAAACGCCGGACACTTAATATCCTACCAAGACAATATTCATCTTCCGGCTCATTTTTATAGAACCGATTTATTTTTTGCTCCATCTCTTTTTTGTTTTTTGCGACGCCATCTGCATAACTAATGCATCCGCATTGCATTTCAAAAGCATAAAGATATCTCACTTAAACCTCCATATTAATTGTACCCAACCAGCGGGCTTTATATCACGCCCAGTCAGCTAAAACCTGATACGGCTCCGCCCAGGGGCCGGGGTCGTCGTCGAGTTGGCGGCGGCGGGCGCTGCAGGCGGCGCAGCGGTATTGGCCTTCCCAGAGTTCGCCGCCGCAATCGGGGCAGCGGCGAGTCTGTTTGCGGGGTTTTATCATCACCCCGGCCGGGTCCTCGGCGTTTTCCTTGCCGGTCCGGCAGGCCGGGCAGGCGTCGTATTTGTTGGAGCGGAAAATCCGGCCGCACCCGGTGCAGACCTTGCGCCGGCCATGCGGGCCGGGGTCGGTATTGGTCTGGTCCCTGGGTTGGCGCCCCTCGGGGCGGGCCGCGGCCCGCAGGCGGGCGGCGACCGCGGCCACCCGGGAGAGGCGATAAAGGCCAACCCGGCTCCGGGCGGCGCCGGTGCGGACCCCGCCGAAGAGATCCGGCCGGCCGAGCCCGGCCCGCAGCCGCGCCAGGCCGGGGCCGTCGGTAAAACCAAACCGTTTCGCGCCATCCCTTAAACTGACCATCGGATCATATTTTTCGCTTTTTGCCGCTGCCATCGCTCTTCTCTCCTTCTCGCTCCCGGGCCGCTCGGCCTCGGTCAAAGGTTGGGTTTTTCTGGCGGTTCCCGGGCTTGCTTTGAGGGTGGACCGCCGGCTCACCCCGGGGAATCATTCCTGACAGAGACCAGCACGGCGAGCCCGGGCGCGCCTGGTGGGGGTTGAAAGTTACTCCCGCGCGTCGGTGAACTCGTCGAGCCGGCAGCGGTAAGCCTTGGTGTGACAGAGGTTGAGGGTGACCGCGCCGGTGGCGGTAAGCACGGCGTGGAACATGGGGCAGGAATCACCACAGTTGGCGTTGGGGTCATGCGCACACCACTGGGGCTTCATCTTTTCAGCCGGGCCCCGGCCGAGCCAGAGGTTGCCGGCTTTGTCAATCTTGATTTTCATCTTCTTCCTCGCTTTCCGGCCCGGGGCCGGGGTTGGGGTTTAACTCGGCGCCGGGGTCGAGCTCGTCGTCGCCGGCGCCGGGCCGGGCCACGACCTGGTAGTTGCGGGTATCGGCATAATCAGAAAGGGCGTCGGTCAGGTCCTCCCAGACCAGGGCGGCCAGGGCTTCGGAATCGGCGGCGCTCTCCGGGGCCACGGTCCGCAGCCAGTCGGCCGCGCGGGTGGTGATCGTGTATTCGATTCGGGTGATCAGGGCCGCGGCCCGGGCCGCGATCTCCATTTCAAGATCGGCGGTCGGGAAATATTTACCCTCGGCCTGGAGGCGCTGGAAGTCGAGCTTGGCGCGCTGGGCCCGTTTAAGCTCGATCTCTTCGCGCAGCTTGGTCTCCTGCAGGGCTTCGAGCTGGTCGGCCGCCTTGAGCCCGGTGGCGAGCTCCGGCAGCCAGGTGCGGGCGTAGCGCTTAACCGCCCGCAGGCTGTAACGCCCGTCCCGCCGCGGCCGCAGCTTGCCCTCGCGGCAATGTTTGTAGAGCGTGCGCTCGCCGATCTGCCAGGTCTCCTGATCCTTAAGCCAGCGAAACACCTCCCGCCGGGTGGCGAAGCTCTGGTCCTCGGGGTTTTGTTCAATCATCATGGTTTCCATTTTTTCCCTTCCTTTTCCTCCACCGGCCGGGGTTCGGCTTCCGCCGCTACGCCGCGCTTTCAGTTTTTCCGACGCTTACGGCGCTGCCTCCGCCGAACTCGGGCTGGCGCCCTCAGACAGCGGCTCCGGCCTTCGCGCCGCGCGCTGGGAAAACGGCGAAAGCTTGCTGAGGCGGCGGAACCCGACCCCCGGCCTCGGTTCCTGGAGGGAAGGGGTCCAGCCACCAACAATCCCGCTGGGCTGTGGGCTTATC
>WFRT01000115.1 GCA_015486445.1 Pseudomonadota bacterium
GATCTTGACTACCCCGAGGATTCGCAGGCCGAGGTTGACATGAACGTGGTCATGACCGGGCGCGGCGGCCTGGTCGAGATCCAGGGCACGGCCGAGGGCAAAACTTTCAGCCGCGGCCAGCTAGACGGCCTGCTGGATCTGGCCGAAAGCGGGATTAAAGAGATCATCGCCCGGGCCGAAGAGCAGGTATTCAAGGGAAAACTGGAGGCTTTGCTGGTTTGAAAAGCCGCGCCCGGCGGGGCCGGAAAGATGAGCATGGAGGGAGGATTAAGGATGTCTGAGACTGGAAGATGCCCGGCCTGCGGCAAGCCGGTTAACTTGAAAAGCCGCTATTGTCCCCATTGCGGCCGGGAGAATCGCCCCCCGGTTCCGGGCGGAGACCCCTTCTGTCCCCGCTGCCGGGTGCCCCTGGAGCCGCATGACTACCGCCACAGCGATGTCAGCCTCTGCCCGGCCTGCGCCGGCCTCTGGCTCGACCGGCAGGAATTCAACTGGCTGGCCTCGGAACGCAGCGTCTACCGGGACGACAGCATTCCCAAAAGCTTTCACCGGCCGCCCCTGCAGGTCGACGATACCTATCTGCCCTGCGTGCGCTGCGGCACCCCGATGACCAAGCGGAATTTCAAGAAGATTTCCGGCATCATCATCGATATCTGCAGCGACCACGGGGTCTGGCTCGATGCCGGGGAGATGGAGGCGATCCGCGCCTTTATCGCCGACGGCGGCCTCGACCGGGCCCAGGACCGGGAGATCATCACCCACCACACCGAGCTCAAGGAACTGGCCACGCAGGTCGAAGAGACCGCGTTCACCCAGCGGGTTCTGCATTTTTTCGATTTCAAATACTGGCTTTTCAAGCTCTGACCGGCCCGGCCTGGCCGGGGCTACCGGTCAGCCGCCGGGCGCAGCCTGCGGTCGGCCCGCTTGCGGTCGATCTCCTTGAGGAGTTTCTTGCGCAGGCGGATCGAATCCGGCGTCACTTCGACCAGTTCGTCGTCGTTGATGAATTCCAGGGCCTGCTCGAGGGAAAAATTGATCGGCGGCGTCAGGAGGATGTTCTCGTCGCTGCCGGCGGCCCGGATGTTGGTAAGCTGCTTGGCCCGGGTCGGGTTGACGGCCAGGTCGTTGCCCCGGGCGTGGATGCCGATGATCTGGCCCTCGTAGACCTGGAGGTTGGGGCCGATCAGCAGGCGGCCGCGCTCCTGGAGGTTGAAGAGGGCGTAGGCGAGGACCTTGCCGGTGACCATCGAGACCAGGACGCCGTTGCTCCGGCGGCCGAAATCCCCCTCGAGCAGGGGGCCGTAGTGGTCGAAGACGTGGGTCATGATGCCGCTGCCGGAAGTCATGGTCATGAACTGGGAGCGGAAGCCGATCAGGCTGCGGGCCGGGATCATGAAGTCGAGCCGGACCCGGCCCTTGCCGTCGGGCCTCAAGTTGGTCAACTCGGCCTTGCGCTGGCCCAGGGCCTCCATGACCTTGCCCTGGTTCTCTTCCTCGCAGTCGATGACCAGGATTTCGTAGGGTTCCTGCCGGTGGCCGTCGATCTCGCGGATGATGACCTCGGGCCGTGAGACCCCCATTTCGTAGCCCTCCCGTCGCATTTTTTCAATCAGGACAGAAAGATGAAGTTCTCCCCGGCCGGCGACCACGAAGCGGTCCGGGCTCTCTCCCGGAGTGACCCGGAGCGCGACATCGTGGATCAGCTCCTTTTCGAGCCGTTCCTTGAGGTTGCGGCTGGTGACATATTTGCCTTCGAGCCCGGCAAAGGGGGAGTCGTTGACCTGGAAGGTCATGCTGACCGTGGGTTCGTCGACCGTCAGCGGGGGCAGGGCTTCGGGGTGTTCCGGGTCGCAGATGGTGTCGGAGATCTGCAGTTTCTCGATCCCGCACAGGCTGATGATGTCGCCGGCCCGGGCCTCGTCAACCTCGCTGCGCTCGAGCCCCAGGTGGCCCATTACCGAAAGTATTTTGCCGGGCCGGGAAGCTCCCTGGCGGTCGACCACCACCACCGGCTGGCCGGGAGCGATCCGGCCGCGCCTGATGCGGCCCAGGCCGATAACCCCGACATAGCTGCTGTAGTCAAGGGCGCAGACCTGCATCTGCAGGGGGCCGTCGAGATCGACCGTGGGCGGCGGCACCTGTTTGGTGATCATTTCCAGCAGCGGGGTCATGTCGCCGGCCAGCTGGTTGCTTTCGGTGCCGGCCACGCCCCGGGTGGCGGAGGTGAACAGAACCGGAAAGTCCAGCTGGCGGTCGTTGGCGCCGAGCCGGGCGAAGAGGTCGAAAACCTGGTCCACCACCCAGTCGGGCCGGGCCTCGGGCCGGTCGATCTTATTGACGACGACAATCGGATTGAGGCCGGCCTGGAAGGCTTTCTGGGTGACGAAACGGGTTTGCGGCATCGGTCCCTCGACGGCGTCGACCAGGAGCAGGACCGAATCGACCATCGACAGGATGCGTTCGACCTCGCCGCCGAAGTCGGCGTGGCCGGGGGTGTCGACGATGTTGATATGGTATCCCCGCCACTTAATGGCGGTGCACTTGGCCAGGATGGTGATGCCCCGTTCCCGCTCCTGGTCGTTGGAATCCATGATGCGTTCTTTGCCGGCGTCGCGGCGGCCCAGGGTGCCGGACTGCTGCAGGAGGCGGTCGACGAGCGTGGTTTTGCCGTGGTCGACGTGGGCGATGATGGCGATGTTGCGGATTTTTTCTGAGTTTTTCAAGGTCTTGTCCAGGGTTTTCCGATTCGATTAAAAAAGTTGCCGGGCCGCGCCGGGTGGATTCCGGGGCCGCCACAAAAAAACCGGGGACAGGTTTAGTCAAACCCGTCCCCGGCCGTATTGGCAGCCGCTGTTACCATTTTCCGCCCCTTTATGTCAAGCTCAATAAGCGCCGGGCGGCCGGGGCGGCTTTTTTCTCCGGCCGGCCCCGGCTACCGCTCCGGCCCCGAGATCGTTTTGGCGATCTTTTTCATCTGGTTTTCGACCAGTGAAGCCTTGTCGCAGTGGGAGCCCTCCTTCGGGCTGCAGTTGATCAGGATGCCCATCACCTTTTCCGCCAGGCCGCCGGGGTCTTCATCATCTTCAAGACGATCCAGGAGGTCGGCCATGAGCCGGTTGAACTCGACACAGCGGGCGTAGTCGGAGACCGCCCGCTCGTGCAGGCGGCAGGCCTTAAGCAGGTCGTTTGCCAGTTTTTCCTTTAGTCTCATGAAAACCCGCCTCCGGCGCCCGTCTCCGGCCGCTCACAGGCCAGCTCCGCCAGGCGCCGGTCGTAGAGCGGGGCCCTGACGGACCAGTCGTAATGTTCCACCGAAAGCTCTGCGGCCTGGCGCCGCAGTTTATCCCGGGGGGTGGAGAGCAGCTTAAGCAGGCGCTCTTTCAGGTCCCGCTGGCCCTGGTAGAGAAACGTTTTTCGGAGTTCAACCGGGATGTGTTCCGGATAGGCCAGGCGGTCCGGCAGCAGCGGGCGGCAGCCGCAGAAGATGGCCTCGACCACGCTGATGCCGAAAAAATCCTGGCGCGAGGTTACCGGCAGCAGGTCGGCCCGCCAGAGCCAGGCGGCGTAGGCGGCATCATCTTCGACAAAGCCGCAGTGGCGCAGTCGGGGGCCGAGCCTTTCCTGCAGCCGGGAGAAGCTGGCCGGCCGCCAGCCCGATTCCTGGCCCAGGAGGGCGACTTCGAAAGGGATTTCGGTCTCGAGCAGCTCGAGCAGCAGGCGGCAGAAGGCGTCGGGGTCCTTATCGTAATCCCAGCGGTGGTTCCATAAAATCAGCGGCGGGCCGGCAGCGGGAGCGGGGTCCGGCCGTAGGCGTTCGAGTGCCTTGAGATCGAGACCCAGGTAAAGGACCTCGGATTTGCTCCTGAGCTTCGGCAGGGTTTTGTCCGGGCGGAAATCGGGAAAGCGTTTCAAGAGGCCGGGCAGGTTCTGAAAAAAACTTTCCCGATGGTAGCTGGAGTTGAAAAAACAGGCGTCGGCGGCCAGGGCGCTGGTGAAGTTGATGAAGCCGAACCAGCGCTCCCGTTCCAGCTCCCGACTGTGCGGTCTTTGCCGGCGGCCGGGGACCGGGGGGTAGGCGAGCTGGTTTTCGTGGAAATAGAGGGCGGTCGGAGGTTGGGGAAGGGCTGTGGTGAGGCCGCGAAAGGCGGCGAGATCCAGCATGTCGCTGGCCAGGATCAGGTCGTAACGCCGGCCGGCCGAGACTCTTTTTCGGTAACCGTCGGCAAGCTCGACCGCCGCCCCCTGCATCCGCCATTTCCAGTAGCGGCCGGGCAGGGAGAGAATCTCGACCCGGTGGCGGC
>WFRT01000116.1 GCA_015486445.1 Pseudomonadota bacterium
GTTCTAGGGGTGCTGATCTTCGTCCATGAACTCGGACATTTTATCGTCGCCAAGTTGAGCGGGGTCCGGGTCCTGGTTTTCTCTCTCGGCTTCGGCCCGAAAATATGCGGGGTGCGCAAAGGGGATACCGAGTATATCCTGTCGGCGATTCCCCTCGGCGGCTACGTCAAGATGCTGGGTGAAAGCCGGGGGAATGAAGAAGACCCGGAGGAGGAACTCACCCCCGAGGAGCAAGAGGTTTCCTACGCCCACAAGGGGCCCTGGCGGAGAATGGCGATCATTGTCGCCGGGCCGCTGACCAATATCTTTTTCGCGGCCCTGGTTTTCACCCTGGTCTACCTTTTCGGGGTGCCTTCGCTGATGCCGATAGTCGGCGAGGTCAACTACGAGATGCCGGCCTTCAGCGCCGGCTTCAAGTCCGGCGACCGGATTGTCAGTATCGACGGCCGGCGGATTGAAACCTGGGACGAACTTTCCACAACGATCCGCGGCAGCGGCGGCCGGGAGTTGGAGATTGCCTACGAGAGAAACGGCGAGGTCCACACCACCCGGGTGGCGCCGAAGAAGGTCGAGAGCAAGGATCTGTTCGGTGAGCCGGTGGTCAACTACGTGATCGGGATCACCGCTTCCGGCAAGACCCGGATCGATCATTACCAGCCCGGAAAGGCCCTGGTCCAGGGACTCAAGGAGACCTGGAACGTGGCCTATCTCACCGTGGTCGGTTTCGTCAAGATGATCGAACGGGTGATCCCGGCCAGGGATCTGGGCGGGCCCATCATGATTGCTCAGATGGCCGGGCAGCATGCCAAGGCCGGGATTTTGAGCCTGCTCTATTTCATGGGCATCATCAGCGTCAACCTGGGCATCCTCAATCTCTTTCCGATCCCGATCCTCGACGGCGGCCACCTGATGTTTATCCTTATCGAAATCATCCGGGGTCGGCCCTTAAGCCCCCGCAAGGTCGAGATCGCCCAGCAGTTTGGCCTTTTTCTCCTGATCTCCCTGATGATCTTTGTTTTCTACAACGATCTCGCCCGGATTTTTTCGCGATGAGTGCGGAGTTGACCCTGGCGCTTGACTGCGGCAGCACGGAGCTTTTCGCCGCCCTCCTGGACCGGGAAAAGAGCTTGGTCGAACTTGCCCTGGATCTCGGCGAGCCCCATTCCCGGACCCTGATGGCGGCGTTTGAGAAAGTCCTCGACCTGGCCGGGGCCGACCTTTCTGCGGTTGCCACGCTTTTTGTCGGCCGCGGCCCGGGTTCTTTCAGCAGTTTGAGGATCGGTCTGGCCGCGATGCAGGGGCTGGCCCAGGGGCTGGAATGCCCGCTCTACAGTTTCGTCGGGCTCGACCTGATGGCGGCCGGTTTCGCTTTCTGGCCGGGTGCGGTGGCGATCCTGACCGATGCCCGCCGCGGCCAGGTCTACTGGGCCCTGTACCATTTTCATAATGGTACGCCGGTCCGCGAGTTTTCCTGCCGGGTGGACGACCCCGGCGCCGTCGCGGCCCGGCT
The DNA here is from genome assembly GCA_015486445.1 of Pseudomonadota bacterium. GTDB lineage: Bacteria > Desulfobacterota > Anaeroferrophillalia > Anaeroferrophillales > Tharpellaceae > JAADEO01. Next base: position 1,511 of record WFRT01000116.1, read on the forward strand.
GGCCGGCCGGCCGGATCTCCTGCTGGCCGGCCGGGGGGTTGATCTCTACCGCGAGACCCTGGCCCGGGAACTGCCTTCGGCCCGGCTCGTCGAGTCGGCCTTTTCCCGGCCCCGGCTCGAAAGGCTGCTGCGCTTTCCCCGGCTCGAGGCGGAACCCGGGGCCGGGCCCGAAGACGCCGTTCCGGCAAGCCTGGTGCGGGCCGGCAAACAGGCCTCTCCGCTCTATATCCGGCCTTCCGATGCCGAAATCAACCGCCGCCGGCAAGAAACCGCATAATGGATTTGTCATGAGTGAGAAAAAACGCCTGCTCCAGATCATGGACCTGATGAAGATGCTGCCCCGGACCAACTGCAGGGAGTGTGGTCACGCCACCTGCATGGCCTTTGCCACCTTTGTTCTTCGGGAAGGGGAGGAGCCCGGCAAATGTCCCTACTGGCGGCCGGAAGATCTCGAGTTCGTGAAAAAGTCCCTGGCCGAGCAGGGTGATGACAGCGCCTATCCCGACCACCTTTTTTCGGCCCGGAAATTTGTCCAGGAACGGATTCGCGAGGTTGATTTTGCC
>WFRT01000117.1 GCA_015486445.1 Pseudomonadota bacterium
GGAGAGAGCCGGTAAAATCGTCGCCCAGCTCATGTTCGAACCCGACCAGCGCCCGCCATTCCGAGTTCCGGACCATGGGGTCGCGGCCGCTGTCATCATCGCGGGAGCGGTAGTAGCCGGCTTCGAGATTGGCGAGGCCGCCGAAAAAGTCGCCCCTGAGGCTGAAACCGAAACTCCTGAGCCTTGGAAAGAAGAGACGGCCGTCGGGCTGCATGCCTTCCGGGGTCTTCCAGTAGCCGTCGTAGAAATAGAGCGCCGCCTCGATACCGGAGAAGCTGCGGTAGATGCGCAGCGCGATTTCGTCTTCGCTGCCCCAGCGGTTGCGCTCGTCGTCCCGCAGCACATGATCGTTGCCGACGGTCTCGCCCAGCATCGGCGACCAGTAGGAAAGGCGCTGGCCGTTGATGTAGATCGAGGGGTTGAAGCGGGGCATGTAGACCAGGTCGAAGTTGGCGAAATCGAAAAAAAGGCTCAACCGGGCGGCCTCGGCCGGGGCCTTCAGGTACTCGTCCTCGCGGCCGATAAAAAACGATTTCCAGTCCTTGGGGAAAAGGTCGTTGATAAAGAGCAGATCGCCGGTGCCCCAGGTCAGGATCTGGCGGCCGACCTTGAGATCGGCAAAGTCAAGCGGCGAGCCCAGGATCCAGGCCTCGCGCACCTTGCCGCCGCTGGTCCGCTCGATGGCATCGGCATAGAAATCGCTCTTGAACTTGGCCGTGGCCCAGCCCATGTCGTAATCGACATCGAGCTGCAGGCGGCCTTCCCCGAGCGAGGAGTCGCGCTCCTCGACCGGCCGGCAAAGCCTGCGGCCGCCCCTGAAATCGATGAAGCCGCGGTAGTCGATGCCCCAGTCGTCAAGCCGGTCGTTGAACTGCTCGAGGGAAAAATCCCCGGCCCGGCCGGGACGGGGAAAGAGCCCGGCGGCGATGACGACACAGAACATCAGGAGAACAGCGGCCCGGGCCGCGGAGCTCAAACCCCGGCCGGCGGCCGGGACGGTTGCAACAGGTGTTTTCGGCATCTCGACGAAAATGAGGTTCAGCGCCGCGCCTGGCGCGGCGGCCGGCGCAGGTAGCGCTCGGTAAAGATATCGCTCTCTAAGCCGATATTGTACTTGATCCGGGAGAACTCGCTGACCGTGTTGCTGCCGGCGGCGAGATTTTCAACCCGGGATTTGACCACCGTGGGGTAGCCCTGGATGGTCTTGATCTCCAGGGCCTCCACCCGGCGGTAGAGCTGGCCCTCCTTGTCAAGATACTCGGCCTTGATCGGCATGAAGGTTTTTTTGTCGATCCAGACCTTGTAGCTGGAAAACTCGACACTGGCCGGGTCTTTGGGAAGGCACTCGACCAGGTAGAGCTTTTCGTTATCGGATTTGAGCAGCTTGTGGGTGTCCTCGTCGAGGCCGCGGCCCGAAACATCCTCGTAGTAGAAGTCGCTGCCGACGAAGCTGGTGCGCTTGTCGGAAGCGGCGATCCGCTTGACCAGGTCGAGGGCCGGCAGGTAGAGCCAGCGGTCGTCGTCCCTGCCGATATGCTTGTGGACCATGAAGACCATGCCCTTGACATCGCTGGGGCGCCGGAAATAGACATAGAATTCCTGCTCGCCGCCGTCCGGCTTCTCGTCCCGGCGCAAAATCACGAATTCACGCCGCCGCTTGCGGCCCTGGTTGTCGGTAATCACCATCTTGACCCGGGCCCGGCCGTCGTCGCCGGCGTAATAGGCGGCGAGGTTGGCCCGCCTGACGATCTCTTCGACATCGAGCGGCTTTTCCGCGGCCGCCGGCGGGACCAAAAACAGTACCGCCAGCATCAGGGACAGGAGCAGAAAGAGGCCCGTCTTCAGTTTCATATTCAGTTCCATGTTCGATCTCCTCGAGCAGTGCTGGTTTGATCCTCGTTGTTTATGGCCGGCCCGGTCCCGTTCCGAACCCGGCGGCCGGGACTTCTTCCATGCCGGCTGCAGCCGGTGTGTCAATCAGGCTTTTTTTCAACTCCCGGGTTGACCGGAACCCGGCGGAAGAGGAATCTCCGCCCCAGGGTCAGGATTGCCGGGATGATGACAATCGTCGCCAGGCCCGAAATCATCATGATACTGGCGAGAAAGACGCCAACCGTCTTGTAGGGCATCAGCGGCGCCAGCAGCAGCGGGGTGAAACCGACCGCGATGACGATGATGTTGCGGGCGATCGCCCGGGCCGGCTGTTCGAACATCGCCTGTTCCGCCTCCTTCCAGCTGCCGCACTCGGCATAGGCCATTCTCGTGCGTTCGAGAAAATGGATGGCGAAATCGACCGCCATGCCCAGGGTCAGCGAAGAAAGCACCGCCACCGGCATATCGTAGTCCTTGCCGATCAGGCCGATGATGCCGTAGATCAGGGCGATGGTCAGCGACAGCGGCACCATCGCGATCACCCCCCAGATCAGCGAGCGGAAGAGCACGATCATCATGATCAGAACGATGCCGAAACTTCCCGAAAGCGATCTCAGCATCCCCGATACCATCTTGTCCTGCCAGACAACGTTGATATAGGTGAGCCCGGCCCAGCGAAACTCAAGCGGCACCGGGGGCGGGTTGTCGCGGACAAATTTCTTGACCTCCATAACGACCTTCTCCATGTCCTGGTTGTCGCCGGAATGAAGCTGGACCCAGATGTTGGCCCGCCGGTAGTCGGGGGTCACGAGGTGCCAGAGATCGTCGGGCTTGTGACTGTTCTGGAACGAGATCAGGCACTGGGCGACGGCTTTCTCGCTGTCGGGAATCCGATAGTCGGCGGCCTGGCCGGAAACCAGTTCCTGGTAGACCTTCTTGACCACCTGGACAACCGAATTGCTTTTGCCGACCACGGCGTGGCTCTTCATCGCCGCCTGGAGTCGGTCGAGGTAGTGCAGCACTTCAGGATTCTTGAAAATCTCAGCAGCCGCCACTTCATTTTCAACCTCTTCGGCCAGCCGGCTCCAGGCATCGTAGACGGCATCGTCGTCAGCCTGGTCCTGCAGATTTCCCAGGGCCCGGCTCAAGCGCCCCAGAAAAACCGGGCGGGAAAGCCCCGCGCCCGCCAGCCCGGCCCAGAGCTTGGCGAACCCGGTCCGCACCCCGGCCGGGGCGTCTCCCAGGTCGGCCGCCAGTTTTTTCTTGAGTTCCTGCCGCCAGGCCGTATCATCTTCTGCTGCGGCCCGGGCCGGGTCGACCACCAGGTAGGCCTCGTAGGTCCCGCCGAAATGACTGTTCAAAACCCGGTCGGCAACCCGGATCGGGTGACTTTTGGTAAACCATTTGACCGGGTTGTCGTTAATCTGGATAAGGCTGATGCCGTAGCCGGCAATGACCACCAGGACCAGGCAGCCGGCAATGATCAGCTTGGCCCGCACATAGGTAACCCGGGCCAGCCAGGCCAGGAAACGGTGCGTCAGGGTGTGGCCGGCGGCTTCGGCGCCGTCGGCATGGGGGTGACCGAAGTTTTCCAGGCTCGCGTCTTTCATCAGCATGACGTAGGCGGGCACGAAGAGCATGGTCAAAACCCAGGCCCAGAGAATTCCGAGACCGACAAAGATGCCGAACACCTGGACCGGGGGAATCGGGGTCAGGGCAAGCGAGAGGAAGCCGGCGGCCGAGGTCAGCGAGGTGTAGAGCATCGGCATGAAGAGCTTGTGCATGACCTGCTCGATGGTTTTGCGGCGGTCGCGGATCGACTGGTACTCGTCGAAAAATTCGGAAAGGATGTGAATGCTGTCAACCACCGCGATCGGCATCAGAAAGATCGGGATCATCGAACTCATGATGTGCAGGGTGTGGCCGGTCCCGATCAAGGCCCCCATGGTGCAGAGCACGGTCACCATGGCGATGATCATCGGCGCCGTTATCAGTTTCAGCTGGCGGAAGAAATAGAACATCAGGAGAAAGATCAAAAGCATCGCCAGCGGCGCCGAAATCGCCATCTGGATAAACATCTCGACGCCGAAAGTGTCCTCGGCCACCGGCAGGCCGGTGATGTAATATTTTTCCGGCCCGTGGAAATCGGCCACCTTGGCTTCGAGCGCTTTCTTGATGCGATAGGCCAAGTCCTTGCTGGTAATCGGGATGTAGATGGCCAGGGCCCGGCCGTCCTCGGAAACCAGGGTGCCGTTGAGCAGCGGGTTGGCCCGGGCCAGGTCACGGATTCTCAAGGCCTCCTTCCGGGTCGTCGGGGCCTTCTGCATGAGCCAGGCGAAGCGCACCTGCCCGGGACCGCCCTGCTCGATGCTGTCGACGTTGGCCGGGGCGATCAGGTTGCGTTTGACAACCCCGATAAAATGGCCGGGATGGTCCGGGTCGGGCCAGCTCAGGGTGCGGATAAAGTCGGTCAAATCGGCGACCCGGGTCAGGGTCGCGGGGTTGAAGACCCCGTCCGGGTCCTCTTCGTTGACAATCCCGAAAACGACCACGTCGTAAAGATCGAAGGTCTTTTTGACCTGGTTGTGAAAGACCCGCACCGGCTCGGTCTTGCTGAGCATGTTCTCGGGGTCGGTGTCGACCTTGACCATGCAGATGAGACTGGTCAGGATCAGGGTCACAACCACCATGACCGTGGTTACCAGCTTGGGATGGACAATGCCGAAATGTACCAGTTTTCTGTCGATACCCATCAGGCCGCACCTCACCTTGAAAGGAAGGAGATTTTCCTTGAAAGCCCCGTATTTTCAATAAATTTCATATATATATAATTTTTCATATAACTAACGGAAAAAAGAATTCCCTGTCAAGTGGTAAATTTTCCTTAGCCGTTAAATCAGGGCGACGGTAATCTCGTCACCGACCCAGAGCCCCCGCCGGCTGACCCGCAGCCGGCAGCCGGATTTTTCCAGCAGCCCGCCGGCGACAAGAGGCCCGGCCCGGCGCTCCAGCCTGGCC
>WFRT01000118.1 GCA_015486445.1 Pseudomonadota bacterium
GCGTTAAGATTTCTGTTTTTCCTTACGCTCGCTACGCCCGCATTGCAAAACTCGCTTACGCTCAAACAGTTGCAATGCTTATGGGCTCCCGCTCGCTTAAGAAAAACGACGAAATCTTTCCGAAACCGCTCAGAAAAACCACTCCCGCCCCCTCCCCCCTTCTGAAAGAGGGGAGATAGAATTCAGCTGAATAGTTACCGTTTGTTTTATAATAGTTCGAGTTGTTTTATTTTTTTCTTCCTCTAGTATATTTTATGCGTCTGCAAAACCGTTGCGGCGGGCCCGGTCAGGATGACAATTAAGCGGTTTTGTTAAATATTTCTCGATTACATGAGAGGGAAAAAAACCTTGACTTTGACTATCCAATGGTCTATGAGACAAGCCGTTTTTCAACCGCTGCTGTAACCTGCACGTCTGGCGGGAGAGCCGTCTTCCGCCTGTGTTTGCCTGATCTCTGAATGTTATGCAGACGGGGCCTTTTCCCTTCCATCCAGCCGGCTCCAGGGGGTGTAGATGCCTGCTCCGCAAGTAATCGATTTTGTCTATGTGATCGTGGTCCTGGCGGGAGGGATAATCGCCGGGTTCGCGCCCTTCGTAATTTCCGATATTTTTCGTCCTCGGACAATCAACAAGAAGACCCTGCTCACCTATGAATGCGGGATGGATCCCTACGGCTCGGCTTGGGATATCCGTTTCGGGGCGGCCTACTATCTCTACGCCCTGATCTTTCTCGCTTTTGATGTTGACATTCTCTACCTCTTCCCGGTGGCCGCCGCCTACAACCATGTGTCCGGCCTGCGGGGAGTTCTGGAAGTCGTGCTGTTTATCGGTATTCTGGCCCTCGCGGTCATTTATGTCTGGGTTAAAGGAGTATTTACGTGGGCGATCAAGAGAGAGGAGATCTGAGGGTTCACTCCTATTCGGCCGAGCTGCAGGCCCGGCTCGAACGGGGTGAGCCGGGCAACCTGGTGGTGCGCGACCCGGGGCCCCTGGTCAAAAACAAGATAGCCGATGAGATATTCAATCTCTGTCGGGCCAACTCCCTGTGGCCGATGACTTTCGGGCTGGCCTGCTGCGCCATCGAGATGATGAGCCTGGGAATGGCCCGCTTCGACATTTCCCGTTTCGGTTCCGAGGTTTTCCGGCCCTCACCGCGCCAGTCCGACCTGATGATCGTGGCCGGCACGGTCAACAAGAAGATGGCTTCGGCGGTCATGACCCTCTACGACCAGATGCCTTCCCCGAAGTGGGTGATCGCGATGGGCAACTGCGCGATTTCCGGCGGCCCGTTCGCGGTCAAGGAAAATTACAACGTCGTCGAAGGGGTTGACAAACTGATTCCGGTCGATGTCTACGTGCCCGGCTGCCCGCCGCGCCCCGAGGGCCTGCTGGAAGGAATCTTGAAACTTCAGGAAAAGATCACGGGGGTTCGTCACCCGTTCCCTCAGAGGAAGATTTCCGATGCACCCAGCTACTGAAAAACTTGTCAACGAGCTCAACGAGCTGCCGGTTGCCGTGGCCGCCTGCGATTACGCGCAGCGGGGTTATCATTACGAGGTCGATGTAGCCGCCGATCAGGTGCGCGCCTTGGCGGAATGCATGTTGAAGCATGACATGTACCTGGTGTTTGTCGGCGGCCTCGACGTCAAGCCCGTCCCGCGGGTGGTCTACCAGTTTGCCAGCTACACTCATCCCGGCCGTTTCGTGGTCCGGGCGGCGGTTGACGAAAACAACATGGTGCCGACGATTTCCGATATCTTTCAAGGGGCCAGCTGGCACGAACGGGAGACCCGGGATTTTTTCGGCATCGTTTTTGCCGACCATCCCTACCTGAAACCCCTGATCCTGGCCGAGGAAGACGTCGATCTCAAGCCCCTGCTCAAAACCGAGGAGGCGCTCAAGGATATCAGCGAGGTGAGCTGGCCGGCCGCAAGCGATGTCTCATCGAAACCTGAAGCTAAAAACAAGGCGGAACAGGGCTGATGGAAACTGCAAAAGAACAGGCCGCTCAATATACTCTCGAGCCGGCCACCGATATCCCGAAAAGCAACCACTACTACCTCAACATGGGGCCGCAGCATCCCAGCACCCACGGAGTGTTGCGGGTGCTGCTGGAGATGGACGGCGAATACGTCATCAAGGCCCAGCCGGTCCTGGGCTACGGCCACCGGATGCACGAAAAGATGGCCGAGCACAAGAACTGGATGGCCTTCATGCCCAACACCGGGCGCATGGACTACGCCGCGGCCCTGCCCTTCAACCATGGCTACGCCGCCCTTTTCGAGCGTCTCTGCAACATCGAGGTACCGGAACGGGCCGAGTACATCCGGGTCATAACCTCGGAGCTCAACCGCCTGGTCAGCCACCATCTCTGGCTCGGCGCCTTCCTGCTCGATCTTGGCGCCTTTACCCCGATTCTCTACACCTTTGACGACCGTGAGCAGGTTCTCGATATCCTCGAAGACATCACCGGTTCCCGGCTTACCTACTGCTACTTTCGGGTGGGCGGGGTCTGCAAGGACATCGATGACAAGTTCGTCGAGCGCACCCGGGCCTATATCAAGCGGCAGCGGGAACGTTTCAAGGTCTACAACGAACTGGTTACCGGCAATATTATTTTCCTCAAGCGGGTTGAGGGGGTCGGTATCATCTCTCCGGAGATGGCCCGGCGCTACGGGGCCACCGGCCCGGTTGTGAGGGGCTCCGGAATCGCCTACGATATCCGCAAGGCCGAGCCTTATTCGGTCTACGACCGGTTTGATTTCGAAATTCCGACGGGAACCACCGGGGACTCGCTCGACCGCTACCTGGTGCGTCTCGAGGAGATGGAGCAGAGCCTGAGAATCATCGAGCAGGCTCTGGAGCAGCTGCCCGACGGGCCTTATCTCGGCAAGGTGCCGAAAAAGCTCAAGCTTCCGACCGGTGATGCCAACTTCGCGGTCGAGGCGGCCCGGGGTGAACTGAGCTATTACCTGGTCAGCGGCGGCGGCGACATGCCTTATCGGCTCAAGATCCGGGTTCCGTCCTATTCCAACCTGAGCCTGCTGCCTGAACTGGCCCAGGGCATGCTGATTGCCGATCTGGTGGCCGCGATGGGCAGCCTCGACCTGGTTATCCCCGAGATCGACCGCTGAAGAGAGCAAAAACAGGGTTGGTCCGGTAATATAAATCGAGGGTGGCCGGGGTTGTCCGGCGGTCATCCTGAAAGTCGCGCTGATTTTATCGGTTAGTGGAGTACTGATATGCCTCCTGAGTTGCTACGCATGATCATCACGGCGGTGCTGGTGGTCGCATTCGTGTTTCTTAACGCCATGATTCTCGGCTACATGGAGCGTAAGATTTCGGCCCACATCCAGCGCCGGCCGGGGCTGATGGAGGTTGGTCCCCACGGGGTCCTGCAGCTGATTGTTGACGGTCTCAAGCTGATCGGCAAGCAGCTCGTGGTGCCGGAAGGCTCGAGCCCGTTTCTCTTCCGCCTGGCCCCGCTGCTCTCCTTCGCTCCCTGTGTCCTGCCCTTTGTCGTGATTCCGTTCAGCCGCAAGCTCCAGGCGGTTTCGATGGATGTCGGCCTGATCTACATCCTGGCCATGACTTCGATCAACGTTGTGGCCGTCCTGGTGGCCGGCTGGGCTTCCAACAACAAGTACTCCCTGTTCGGCACCTTTCGTTCGGTCGCCCAGGCGGTCTCCTACGAGATCCCGATGCTGCTTTCCCTGCTGGCGGTAATCATGATGACCAGCAGCTTCAGCCTTGAGGGGATTATCGAGGCGCAGAAATATTACTGGTTCATCCTGATCCAGCCGGTGGCCTTCATTATCTATTTTGTCTCCGGCCTGGCCGAGACCAACCGGGCTCCGTTCGATTTGCCCGAAGCGGAGAGTGAACTGACCGCCGGTTTCCACACCGAGTACAGCGGCATGGGTTTCAGCTTTTTCTTTCTCGCCGAGTATGCCAACATGTTCACGGTCTGTTCGATTGCCACGATCCTGTTTCTCGGCGGCTGGAAGGGAATTCCCCTGCCGTTTTACGATTACAGCGGCATCATCTGGTTCCTGCTCAAGGTTTACGGGTTGCTGTTTGTCATGATCTGGGCCCGCTGGACCTATCCCCGGGTGCGTTTCGACCAGCTCATGACCTTCTGCTGGAAATACCTGATTCCATTTTCTATGGCCAATCTTCTCATCACTGCGATAATGGTTAAAATCATATGAACGTAAAGACTGATCTAAGGGCTGAGAGGGGTTATTTCGGTGAACTCTGGTTCGGGGCCAAGAGCCTGCTGATCGGCTTGAAGGTGACGCTGAAAGCCCTGTTCAAGCCGATTGTCACGGTCCAGTATCCCCGGGAGGAGTGCGACATAACACCGAACTACCGGGGGCACGTGGAGTTGGTTTTCAACCCCGAGACCGGCGGTTGCGACTGCATCGTCTGCGGCATGTGCGCCCGGGCCTGTCCTTCCGACTGCATTACCGTCAAGGGGGAGAAAAAGGAGGGCGAGAAGGGCAAGACCCTGACCCTCTTTTCCCTCGATTTTACCAAGTGCAGTCTCTGCGGCAGCTGCGTTGAGACCTGCCCCAAGTCAGCCCTGACCTATTCCCAGGACTATAACATCGCGGGCTTTACGCGTGAGGAGTTTCATTACGACCTCATCGAGCGTCTCAAGCGCCGGCATCAACAACCCCTGGCTGCGGCCGCCGGAGGCAACTGATGGCATACGGAACCTTAATCGAGATTTTATTCTACCTTTTCCTGATCATGATCGCTTTCGGGGCCTGGCAGGCGGTGACCTCCCAGGTTCTGATGCGGGCGGTCATGGGGCTGGCCATGGCGATGTTCGGGGTCGCCGGCCTCTATCTCTACCTCAACAGTCCCTTCCTGGCCCTGATGCAGATCCTGATCTACGTCGGCGCGGTATGTATCATGATCGTCTTCGGGATCATGGTGGGCTACACGCCGAAGGAACTGGCCGCCTACGCGATCGAACCCCGGAACACGGTTGTTTCCCTGGTTGCCTCCCTGCTGACCCTGGGGGTTGTCTACCTCGGGCTCTACCGGGCTCAATGGGTGCCGGCGCCGGGGGCGGGGCAGGGTGATTTCAGCCTGTCGACCCTGGGGTTGAGCCTGATGAACCGTTACGGCCTGGCCTTTGAACTTATTTCGGTGGTTCTGCTGATCGCCATCATTGGTGTGGTGGCAATTACCTGGAACGGAAAACGCAGGGGGTTGAACAAGTGATAAGCTATAATCTTTATACCTACCTGGCGGTGGCCGGGGCCCTGCTGTGTTTCGGGCTTTACGGCCTGATGCAGCATCGCAGCCTGATCGGCATGCTGATTTCGACCGAGTTGATTTTGAACGGGGCCGGGCTCAATTTCATGGCCTTCAACCGTTTTCTGGCTCCCGACCCGGCGATCGGACAGGTCTTTGCCCTGTTTATCATGGGCCTGGCCGCGGCTGAGGCGGCGATTGCCGTGAGCCTGATTTTTGCCGTCTACCGGAAATATCATACATCCGATCCCGAGCGGGTCAACGATCTGCGCGGATAGCGGGAGATAGAGGTCTATATCAGATATGGAAACCATCATTACCAGTAAAATCCTGCTCACCTCTGCTCTGCCGATGTTGACCGCTGTCCTGGTCATGCTTTCCGGCAAGAAGCCCAACCTGAGAGAGTCCTGGTCGGTAATCGGCGCGGTCCTGACCTTTCTCTCGGTGGTCAACCTGCTGCCCCATATTCTCAGCGGCGGGGCCTACGAGTATACCCTGGCGACGCTCTATCCGGGAATCAGCATCAAGTTCCACCTCGACGCCTTAGGCATTCTGTTCGCCGGGACCGCCTCGTTTCTCTGGATCCTGGCCGGTTTCTACTGCGTCGGCTACATGCGGGGGCTCAACGAACACGCCCAGACCCGTTTCTACGTCTGCTACGCGGTTTCGGTCGGGGGGGCCATGGGCGCCGCCTTCGCCGGCAACCTTTTTACCCTCTACCTGTTCTACGAAATCGTTTCGATTTTCACCTATCCCCTGGTCGCCCATCACCAGGATGCCGAGGGCTACGAAGGCGGAAGGAAGTACATTACCTACCTGATGTTCACCTCGAAGGCGTTCCTGCTGCCGGCCATGGCGATCATCTATGTCCAGTGCGGCACCCTCGACTTCTGTTATACCGGGATCGCCAACGGCATCTTCCCGGCCGGTGCCAACCACACCCTGGTGGTGATCTCCTACCTGCTTTGTCTCTTCGGCTTTGCCAAGGCCGGGATCATGCCGCTGCACAGCTGGCTGCCCTCGGCGATGGTCGCCCCCACCCCGGTCAGCGCCCTGCTCCATGCCGTGGTCGTGGTCAAGGTCGGGGTCTTTTCGACCTGCCGGATAATGCTTTCGGTTTTCGGAGTCAAACTGCTTCATGACCTGAACCTGGGGATCTTTACCGCCTACTTCGTCTCTTTTACGATTATCATGGCCTCGGTGATTGCCCTGAGCAAGACCAATCTCAAGGCCCGGCTGGCCTACTCGACCATCAGCCAGCTTTCCTATATCATTCTCGGTGTGGCCATGCTGACCCCGAACGGGATCACCGGCGGACTTATCCATATTACCAACCACGCCTTTTCCAAGATTACCCTGTTCTTCTGCGCCGGGGCGATTTTCGTCGCCTGCGGCAAAAAGGATATCCGGGAAATGGGAGGGCTGGGCTGGCGCATGCCGATTACCATGATCGCCTTCGGGATCGCCTCTCTGAGCATGATCGGGGTGCCGCCTTCCTGCGGTTTTGTTACCAAGTGGTTTCTCGCCCTCGGGGCCATGGATATCAAGAGCATCGGCCTGCTCGTGGTGCTGCTGGTCAGCAGCCTGCTCAACGCCGGCTACTTCGTGCCGGTTTTTCTCAAGGCCTTTTTCGGTCAGCCGCCGGCGGCCGAAGTCGGGGTTACCGACAACCTGGAGAACCGGCCCCTGATTCTCTTCATGGTGGTGCCGCTCCTGATTACCAGCATTATCTCCATTGTCCTCGGCATCTATCCCGATCTCTTCTTAAAGATCATTAACGTTATGGTGGGAGCATGATAGTTAAAATCCTCAGTTATCTGCAGGACCACGCACGCGTCCTCAAGTGGGTGTTCTTCGCTTTCCTGGTCGGCATCCTGGTTTTCGATTTTACGATTGAGAGGCATCATGCCCATTTCTGGGGCGACAAGGTCATCGGCTTCTGGGCCCTGTTCACCTTTTTCGGCTGCCTCGGGATGATTGTTTTCTGCAAGGGACTCTCACACGTCTGGCTGGCCCAGCCGGAAGACTACTACGATCGGGAGGAGACGGAAAATGATGAGTAGCACGGTATTCCTCCATCCGGCTTCGTATTTCATCGCCGGCGCCATCCTGCTGGGGTTTTTCGGCCGTATCAAGATTGTACAGAAGGTTATCCTGCTGGGTGTGCCGCTACTCGCCTTCTGGCAGATCCACGCCCTGCCGGAAAGCTTCGGCATCTGTCACTTCATGGGGTTTGAACTGATCTTCGGGCGGGTCGACAAGCTTACCTATGTCTTTCTCCATGTCTTTACCCTGATGGCCCTGATCGGTGCGGTCTATTGTCTCCATGTCAAGGAAACCGGCCACCACATAGCCGCTTTTCTCTATGTTGCCGGTTCCCTGGGAACGACCCTGGCCGGTGACTACCTGACGGTCTTCATCTTCTGGGAACTGATGGCCGTGGCCTCGGTTTTCCTGATCTGGTACCGGAAGAAAAAACGTTCGATCGAGGCCGGCTACCGCTACCTCCTGGTGCATACCGCCGGCGGCCTGGTGCTGCTGGCCGGGATTTTCCTGCGCTACCAGAATTGTCACGATCTGACCTTTGCCCAGATTGCCGCCAACGGGGCGACAACGGCCGACTACCTGATCATGATCGGCTTCATGCTCAACGCCGCGGTGCCGCCGATTCACGCCTGGCTGCCCGACGCCTATCCCGAGGCCACCGTGGCCGGGGCCGTCTTCATGTGCGCCTTTACGACCAAGACCGCGGTTTACGTTCTCGCCCGGGCCTTTCCCGGTTTCGAGGCCCTGGCCATCCTCGGGGCCATCATGACCCTCTACGGGGTCGGCTACGCGGTGATCGAAAATGACGCCCGGCGGATTCTCGCCTACCATATCGTCAGCCAGGTCGGCTATATGGTCTGCGGCATCGGTATCGGCACGGCGATGGCGGTCAACGGCGCCTGCGCCCATGCCTACGCTCATATCCTTTACAAGGCCCTGCTCTTCATGGGCGTCGGGGCGGTGCTCGAGATGACCGGGACCTGCAAACTCAACGAACTCGGCGGCCTTTACAAGCGGATGCCGCTGGCGATGATTTTCACGGTCATCGGCGGGATCGCGATTTCCGGATTCCCGCTGACCAGCGGCTTCATCAGCAAGTCGATGATTATCGCCGCGGCCGGCGCCGACCACCGCGTCGTCCTGATGCTGATGCTCAGCCTGGCGGCCGTCGGGACCTTTCTTTCGGTCGGTATCAAGCTGCCCTACTTCATCTGGTTCGGCAAGGACTCCGGGGTCGAGGCCAAGGATGCTCCCTGGAACATGAACCTGGCGATGCTGGGGGCCGCTTTCATGTGCATCTTCCTCGGGGTGTATCCTGAATATCTCTATAAAATGCTGCCTTTTGCGGTTAATTATCATCCCTATACGGCCTATCATATTTCTGAAACCCTGCAGATCCTGGGCTTCACCGGGCTGGGTTTCTACCTGATGGTCAACTATCTTCATCCCGAGCCCAAGTGCAACCTTGACCTCGACTGGTTCTACCGCAAGGGGGCCCTGGTTTTCATGTGGCTGGCGAAAAAACCGGTCAGCATTGCCAACGACTGGGTCGGCGAGGTTTACCGTACCGTCGGCATGCGTTTCACCCTGGCCGTGGCCCGGGCCCTCTCCTGGTTTGACTGGGAAGGGATCGACTGGGCGGTTGACAATTCCGCCCGGGGCGTGGTCGAGGCCGGGGATCAGGCCCGGGCCCTGCAGACCGGCAAGATCCAGCAGTATATCGGTGGGGCCGTGGTCGCCCTGATGATTGTTTTGCTGGTCGTCGTGTTTTTGTAAAATATTCTGCCGGGTGCCGAGTGGAGCAGTCCGGCTGTCGCGCAATCAGTTTCCCGCGGCCGGCCTGTCGAAAGCTCTGGCGGGCAGCCGTTTAAGATGGATAAATTGATCTTCTAGTCAAGAGACTTCGATTATGCACATGGAAAAATATCTGATCCTCAACACCCTGAGCTATCCGATTCTTTCAGTGATCATGCTGGTTCCACTGGTCGGGGCCCTGCTCAGCCTGTTGATCAAGAACGAGTTGCGTCTCAAGGTGATGGCCCTGGTTGTAACCCTGGTGACCTTTGTTCTTTCCCTGCCGCTCTGGACCTGCTTCGACCTCAACACGGCCAAGTACCAGTTTGTCGAACTCAGGCCCTGGTTTTCCCTGCTCAAGCTTAATTACGTGGTCGGGGTCGACGGGATCAGTGTGCTCCTGGTGCTGTTGACCACCTTTATCATGCCCTTCTGCATTCTCTGCTCATGGCGCTACATCACCAAGCGCCTGGGTGAGTTTATTTTCGTCATGCTGGTTATGGAAACCGCGATGATCGGCGTCTTCATCAGCCTCAACACCGTGCTTTTCTACATCTTCTGGGAAGCGATGCTGATCCCGATGTTCCTGCTGATCGCGGTCTGGGGCGGGGCCCGCAAGGACTACGCTTCCATCAAGTTCTTTCTCTATACCCTCTGCGGCAGCGTCTTCCTGCTGGTGGCGATCGTCGCCCTCTATATCAAGACCGGTACCTTTTTCATCCCGGCCCTGATGGACCAGGAGTTTTCCTTCGCTTACCAGATGTGGATCTTTCTGGCCTGCGCCCTGGCTTTTGCCATCAAGATTCCGATGTATCCACTCCATACCTGGCTGCCGGCCGCCCATGTCGAGGCCCCGACTCCGGGCAGTGTCATCCTGGCCAGCATCCTGCTCAAGATGGGGGGCTACGGTTTCCTGCGCTTCTGCCTGCCGATGGCCCCGGCCGCAACTATTTACTGCATGCCCTACCTGATCGCCCTGTCACTGATTTCGATCATCTTCGGCGGCTACCTGGCCCTGGGCCAGACCGACATCAAGAAGTTGATCGCCTACTCCAGTGTCGGCCACATGGGGTTTGTCACCCTTGGTATTTTCCTGCTCAACGACCAGGGTCTCAAGGGGGCGATCCTGCAGATGATCAACCACGGAATCACCACCGGGGCACTGTTTATCATGGTCGGAATGATTTACGAGCGGACTCACAGCCGCGAGATCAAGGACAACTCGGCCCTCGGTATGATGA
>WFRT01000119.1 GCA_015486445.1 Pseudomonadota bacterium
GCGGCCCAACTACGATTCGGTCAGCATCGAGGAGGCCTGTCGGGAACTGAAACAGGCGGGCCTCGACGAAACCATCGTCGTCGACTGCTCTCACGGCAACTCGCGCAAGAAACACGAAGGTCAGGCCGTCGTCTTGAAAAACATCGTCGGCCAGCGCCTCGAGGGCAACCGGGCGATTGTCGGGGCGATGCTGGAAAGCAATCTTTACGAAGGCAACCAGTCCTGCGACGAAAACCCCGCCGCTTTGACCTACGGGGTTTCGGTCACCGACGAATGCATTTCCTGGGAAACCACCGAAAGCCTCCTGCGCTGCGCCCACCGGCGGCTGCAGGAAGCCGAAGCCGGCCCCCTGCGCCGGGCCAGTTGAATGAAACGTAACTATTCAACCGAATCGGGGTCGGGCGCGGCTTTTCTTCGCCAGGCGTTAAGATTTCCCCTTCCTGAAAGAGGGGGAGATAGAATTCAGCTGAATAGTTACAATGAAACAAACATCGCGATCGCTCCGCAAACCACCGGCAGGGGAACCCGAGATGGCAGACAAACAGGGACTTGACGAACTTCGCGGGGCCATCGACGCCCTCGACGAAGAGATCCTTGAACGAATCAACCGACGCCTCGAACTGGCCCGGGAAATCGGCCGGCGCAAACAGGAGCTGGGGCTTAAAACCTTCAACAGCGCCCGGGAGAGCCAGGTCCTGGAGAGGCTCGGCCGGCTCAACCCCGGGCCCCTGGCGGATGCCGCCCTGCGCCAGATATTCAAGGAAATAATGGCCGCCTCCCGGGAACTCCAGAGCCGCCACCGGATCGCCTTCCTGGGGCCCGAGGCCTCCTTTACCCACCTTGCCGCACTGAGCCATTTCGGCGGCGCCGTCGCCTGCCTGCCTTTTGCCGGGGTCGCCGAAATCTTCCAGGCGGTGGAAAAGGGGCGCTGCCATTACGGCCTCGTCCCGGTCGAAAATTCGATCGAGGGGGCCGTAACCCACACCCAGGACCTGCTTTTCAACTCCAGCCTGAAGATCTGCGGCGAGCATTACCAGGGCATCTCGCACGACCTTCTGGCCACTGAAAAGCTGGAGTTGGAAAGCATCCGCACGGTCTATTCCCATCCCCAGGCCCTGGCCCAGTGCCGCCAGTGGCTCAAGGAAAACCTGCCGGGCGCGGTGTTGAGCGAATGCGGCAGCACGGCCGAGGCCGCCCGCCGGGTCGCCGCCCGGCAGGGCAGCAGCGCCGCCATCGCCGGTTCGGCCGCGGCCGAGCTTTACGGCCTGGCCACGATCGCCGAAAAGATCGAGGACCTCCCCGGCAACACCACCCGCTTCCTGGTCCTGGGGCCCGAAGACAGCCCCCCCTCGGGCCGCGACAAGACCACCATTCTCTTCGTCACCCCGCACCAGCCCGGAGCCCTGCACCACGTTTTGACCCCGATGGCCGAAGCGGGCGTCAACATGGTCAAGCTCGAATCCCGGCCGGTCAAAAACCGCAGGTGGAGCTATTTCTTCATCGCCGATTTCGAAGGCCACCGCCAGGAGGAAAAGGTCGCCGGGATGCTCAAGGCCATGGAGGAGTTGTGTCCTTTCATCAAAATCCTGGGATCCTATCCCCGGGGGGCCTGAAAAAACGCCCGGAAAAGGCGACGGCCGGAAAGCGGCCCAAAACATAACCGCCGTTTCCGGACAGGCTGCATGCCCTCCCGGAAACGGCGGCCGGACGAAAGGGCGTCTTTCCCGGCTTCACACATCCCGCGGGAAAACACCCCGTATTACCTTGATCTTACAGCCGCTCATCGGAGATCCGCGGCGGCCTTTACTGCCCTCGGGAATCTGCCGCCAGCCGAAAACCCCGGACGGCTTACCCCCTGTAGAAAATTATAAACCGGATTCTGAAAAAGTCAAATTGAACACGGCAATTCCGGTCTCACTGTCAGCACCACCCGCCAGCCGATAAAAAAGCCGCCGGCAGAAGCCGGCGGCCGGAAATCACAAACCTTGCTGGTATCCTTATTTTGTAACTATTCAGCTAAATTCTATCTCCCCCTCTTTCAGGAGGGGGGCGGGGGTGGGTTTTCTGAACGGTTTCGGAAAGATTTCGTCGTTTTTCCCAGCGAGCGGGAGCCTATAAGCATTGCAACTGTCTGAGCGTAGCGAGTTTTGCATGCGCCCAACGGAAGTGCCCTTGGGGTGCGGGCGGAGCGAGCGCTGGAAAAACAGAAATCTTAACGC
>WFRT01000120.1 GCA_015486445.1 Pseudomonadota bacterium
ATCCCGGCCGCCCGGGGCCCGACCATGGCCTGCACCCGTTCCCGCATCTCCTGGGCCGCCTTGTTGGTAAAGGTCACGGCCAGGATGTTGTGGGGCGACACCTGTCGGGACTCAAGCAGCCAGGCGATGCGATGGACAATCACCCGGGTCTTGCCGGAACCGGCCCCGGCCAGGATCAGCAGAGGACCGTCACAGGCCAGTACGGCTTCCCGCTGGACCGGGTTGAGGCCGGCCACGATTTCATCCCCTGAAGGAAAACTCATATTCTCAAAAATCCGGATTTACAAGGCAACATGAAGAAATGAAGAATGGAATCACTCACCCGGCACCAGTCCCCGTTCCAAGAGACTGCGGTTGTAGGCCGAAATGATATCCTGGCGGGAGACCATGCCGATCAGGCGGCGGGGGTCCTGCTGGTCGACCACCGGCAGGTAGTCGATATTACGGGAGCCGATTTTGCGCAGGGCATCATTGAGATTTTCGTCCGGGGTCACGGTCAGAACCTTGGTATGGGCCAGTTCCTTGGCCACGATCAGGTCTTCGAGCCCCTCCTCGTAAACCAGTTCGCGCAGATCCTGGATACCGATGATCCCGGAAAGCCTGCCCTCGGCATCGACGACCGGGAAAGTGGTCTTGCGGGACTTCGGCAGGAACTGGAGAATCTCCTTGAGCTTCATGGTTTCGGGAAAGGTTTCCAGGGGCCCCTGGTACATGATGTCGCCAACCTTGATGGCCCGCAGAATATTGACCTCGCGGCCATCTTCGAGATGGATGCCTTCCCGGGCCAGGCCATAGGTATCAATCCCCTCCGATTCGATGGAACGTGAAATCAGGATACCGACCACGGTGGCGAACATCGAGGGCAGGATAACCTGCGAAGCGCCGGTCATTTCATAGGCCAGAAAGATCGCGGTCAACGGCGCATGGGTGACAGCCGACAGAAAAGCCCCGAGGGCGACGATGGCATAGCCGTCCGGCGTATGGACGACATCGGGCAGTAGCCGGTGGGCCAGCAGGCCGAAACTTTCCCCGATCATCACCCCGATAAACATGATCGGGGCGAACAGCCCGCCGGCACCGCCGGAACCAAGGCAGATGGCGGTGGCCAGCATCTTCATGAAAACCAGGGCCAGGACAAAATACCAGACCGGCTGGGAACTGACCACCTCGCCCATCTTGCCGTAGACATCGCCCATCACCTGGGGAAAGGCGAGCCCGATGATGCCGATCAGCAGCCCGCCGAGGGCCGGTTTGATCACGAACGGCAGTTTGAGTTCGGCAAAGAAGTCCTGAACCCGGTAGAAAAAACGAATGAAGAACGCCGACAAAAGACCGATAACCAGGCCCATCAAGGTATAGAGCAGGTACTCTTTGAGGTTGCTGATAGCAAAGATCGGAACCGTAAAATGGCTTTCGACGCCCAGAAACTGCCGCGTCACCACCACGGCGGTGGCCGAGGAAATGACCACCGGGGTAAAAATAGCCAGGGCGATATCGCCCATCATGATGATCTCGAGGGCAAAAAAGACCCCGGCGATCGGGGCGTTGAAGGTCGCGGCGATGCCGCCGGCGACACCGCAGGCGATCAGCAGGCGAACCTTGCTGTGGCCGAGGGAAAAAAAGTCCGCCACGATCTGGCCGATCGTGCCGCCGATCGTGGCAATCGGCCCTTCCTGTCCAGCCGAGCCGCCGGTGCCGATGGTTATCGCCGGCGCGATGATCTTGAGCCAGACGTTGCGTTTGGCCAGCCGCCCGCGGCCGAGGTTGACGGTTTTCAGAAAGTTGGGCAGGCCGTAGCCGCAGACATAGCCGGGAAAGAGCTTCTCCAGGGGAATCAGGAGCAATCCGCCAAACATCGGAATCAGCGGCAGCAGGTAAAAGTGCCAGTCTCCCCGGTCGACTCCCAGCAACCCGGAACCGGCGACAAACAGGTGTTCATGAACGAAATCGATGGCAAAGCTCAGACACCAGTTGCCGACCGCGCTCAGACCCCCGATCAGGAGAGCCAGGAAAACCAGGAAATAGTTCTCCGTCACCCCGAGGACGTTCTTGAGGTGGAAGATTCGGTTGGTCAGGCTCTTGCGGCTCAGTTTCACAGTCTCTGTTTCCCGGTCATAATGCAGGCATCATTCAACCGTCACGCTCTTGGCCAGGTTGCGGGGCTGGTCCACGTCGGTCCCCTTGAGCACCGCGGTGTAATAAGCCAGCAACTGGAGAGGGACGACATAAAGCAGGGGGTTGAGTTCCTCGTCGACTTCCGCGACCGGGAAATGATCGGCCGCCGCCACCTCCGCCGGGCGCTCCAGTCCGGGACCCGAAAACAGCAACAGGCGCCCGTCCCGGGCGATTACTTCCTGAAAATTACTCACCACCTTTTCCAGGTGGCGGTCGGGCGGAGCCAGAACCACAACCGGCATCTCCTCATCGATCAGGGCGATGGGGCCGTGCTTCATCTCTCCGGCCGGATAGCCCTCGGCATGGATGTAGGAAATCTCCTTGAGCTTGAGGGCGCCCTCCAGGGCGATCGGGAAATTGATTCCCCGTCCCAGGTAGAGGTAATCGGAAAACTGGTGATAACGGCGGGCCATGCGCTCTAAGTCGGGAGCCCTTTCGAGAATCTCTTCCAGGGCCTGGGGCAGGCGCAGCAACTCCCCGATTAAAGAAGTAATGCGGCACTCATCGAGACTCCGGCGCCGGGCCGCCAACTCCAGGGCCAGAAGGAAAAGGGCGGTCAACTGGGTCGTGAACGCCTTGGTCGAAGCCACCCCGATCTCGGGCCCGGCATGAGTATACAGAACCCCGTCACAAAGCCGGGCCAGGCTCGACTCCATGACATTGCAGACCGCCAGCAGCGTGGCCCCGCGCCGCCGGGCCTCCTTAAGAGCGGCCAGGGTATCGGCGGTTTCTCCCGACTGCGAAATCCCGATCACCAGTGTCTTGTTGTCAACCAGGGGGTCCCGATAGCGAAACTCCGAGGCGATATCAACCTCGGTCGGGATCCGGGCCAGTTTTTCCAGCCAGTATTTGGCCACCAGGCCGGCGTGCCAGGAGGTTCCGCAGGCGACAATCTTGAGCTCCCGGAAAACCTCCCAGCGTTCCGCGGGAAAACCGATTTCGCCAAGCTCCACCCGGCTCCGGTCGGAGTTGAGGCGGCCCAGCACGGTATTGCTGACCGCGGTCGGCTGCTCAAAGATTTCCTTGAGCATGAAATGCTTGTAGCCGCCCTTTTCGGCCATGATCGGATCCCAGGCGACATGCCGAACGGGCTTGCGGCGCCGGTCGTTGGCGGCCAGGCCCACCACCTCCATACCCGACCCGGTGAAAACCGCCATCTCGCCATCATCGAGAAAAATCACCTCGCGTGACCATTTGAGCAGGGCCGGAATATCGGAAGCGACAAAATATTCGCCGGCGGCCTCCCCCAGGGCCATGACCAGGGGGCTGGCCTGGCGGGCGGCAATCATCATGCCGGGCTCTTTTTCATAAAGCACGGCCAAGGCGTAAGTACCCCTTACCCGCAGCAGGGCCCGACGCACGGCCGCGGCAAAATCACCATCGACCGCCAGTTCCCGCACAACCAGGTGACTGATTACCTCGGTGTCGGTCTCCGAGGTAAAGCGATGCCCGGCGGCTATCAGTTCACGTCGCAACTCCAGGTAGTTCTCGATGATCCCGTTGTGGACCACGACCACCCCTTCACAGTTGTGGGGATGAGCGTTGGCCTCGGTCGGGCGGCCGTGGGTGGCCCAGCGGGTGTGGCCGATGACCGGAGTCCCGTCCAGTTTTTCGTCCCTGACCTTCTCCTCGAGCCCGGCCAGTTTGCCGACACTGCGGCGAATCTCGATCCGCCCCCGGCGAAACAGCGCAATCCCGGCCGAATCGTAGCCCCGGTATTCAAGTTTGCGCAGGCCGTCAAGAACTACCGAGACCCCGTTTTTGCTCCCCATGTAGGCAACGATCCCGCACATCTTATTTCTTCTCCAGTTTCTGGCGCCGCCAGGCCATTCCCCGCCCGGGCAACTCCTTCTGGCGACCCCGGCTGGTAACCAGGGCGTTTTCCGCCACCTCCCGGGTGATGGTCGAGCCCGCCCCGACCAGGGCGTCATCACCGAGTTCGACCGGGGCGACAAGCTGCGTGTCGCTGCCGACGAAAACCCGCTTGCCGATGCGGG
>WFRT01000121.1 GCA_015486445.1 Pseudomonadota bacterium
GAGACCATCTTTGCCGGCATTCATCGGCTGCCGCCGGGCTCATACCTGGTCTACGATCTCGCCAGCGGCGCGATTGAGATCGAATCCTACTGGCGCAACCTTTTCCCCGCAGACCCGGCCGGGGGGCCGGCAAAACCCGATTTCGCCGGCGCCTGCGAGGAGTTGACCGCCCTTTTCCAGGATGCGGTCCGCCTGCGCCTGCGGGCCGATGTCGAGGTCGGCAGCTTTCTTTCCGGCGGCATCGATTCCTGCGCCGTCGCCGCCGCCGCGGCCGACCTTCTGCCGGCCGGGCTTTCCCTGTTTACCATCTCCTTTGCCGAAGCGCTCTACGACGAGCTTGGCGTGGTGCGTGATTTCATCGCCGCCTCAGGCGCCCGCTTCGCCAACTCCCGTCACCATGCCGCCTGTTGCCGGCCGGAGGCCCTGGCCGAGCTGCCGGACATCGTCAGAAGCCTCGAGGAGCCGATCTTTCTCGGCGCCGTACTGCCCACCGACCAGGTTTGTCGGCTGGCCGCGGAAAGGGTCAAGACGGTGCTTACCGGCGAAGGCGCCGACGAGGTCTTTGCCGGCTACCGCAAGTTTCTCCTGGAAATGGCGGCAGTCGAATATGATAAGGCCGACCGGACAACGAGGGAGCAGCTGGAGCGTGATTTTCCCGAACTTATTGCCTACCGAAACCGGCGGGCCGCCGATCCCCTGGAGCGCTACATCCAGAGCGAGGCCCTTTTCAGCCCGTCCGAACTGGCCCGGCTGCTGGGCTGCGGCGAGGATCAAATCAGGGTTTCGGGGCTTTTGGAACTGGGCGCCGCCCCCGGGCTTTCCGGCGCTGAACACCCCTTGAACGCGGCCCTGGCCGTGGAAAGCCGCTGCCGGCTGCCCGACTACGTGATCCTGCGTCTCGACAAGCTGGCGATGCGCCATGCACTCGAAACCCGGACCCCGTTTCTCGACTATCGCCTGGCCGAATTCGCCGCCCGGCTGCCGGTCGACTTCAAGGTCAATCTCTCCCGGCGGCGGGAAAAATATATCTGCCGCCGGGCCTTCGCCCGGGCCGGGCTGCTCGATGAAGCCACCGCGTCGCGGCCCAAGCAGCCCTTTACCAGCCCCCTGGCCGACTGGCTTGCCGACCGCCGGAAGTGGCCCGGGGTCGTGGCCGAGGCCCTCGAGGGGGGAATGATCGCCCGGCACGGGGTTTTCGATCCGGCCGTGGTGGCCGATCTGACGGCCGGGGTGACAACCGCCGGCATCGGCCCCGCCACCCTGGTCTCCGGCGCCGACCGGCTCTTTGCCGTACTGGTTTTTACTTTGTGGTATGAGGAGTTTGCCCGTGGATGAAAAAAACGACCTGTTACCCCCTCCAGCCCTGGTCGAAGAATACAGTGAGAAACTCTACCGTCGCCTGGCCCTCAGCCTGGTGCCGGGGCCGTTGACCTACGGTTTCGAGTACGAATTTCTCCCGGACGAGGTCATGACCCCGGCCCGGGTGGCCGAGGTCGCGGCCGTTCTCGGGGAGATGGGATTCGTGCCGCTCGATGCCGGCGACTACGGTGCCGATGATGGCCTGCACATCGATTTCGAGCCCGGCGGCCAGTTGGAATACGGCTCGCCGCCGCTTCTGGGTCGTGAGGAAAAACGCTTTGCCGGGCTTCTCGAACATATCGTCGCCACCAACCGTCATATCGAGAAAACCTGCGGCGTCGTCTACCGGGCCCGGGCCTACTGCCCCGGCCGGGCCGACGCCCCGTTGTGCCTGACCGGCCCGCGCTACCGCAACATGCACGATCTCTTTACCGTCAACGGCGGCCGCGGCCGTGAAATGATGAAGGCCACGGCTTCGATCCAGCTGCACGCCCGGATCCGCTGCCTCGGTGAAATCGTTCCCCTCTTTCTGCTGTTCCAGGAACTGGCCCGCGATCCCGACTACGCCATGTCGACCGAGCGCCGCGCCATCTGGGATGCGACCGAGGCCAGCCGCTGCCTTCTGCCTCGCCTGGACCGCCCGGAAAATGCCTGCGCGGTCCTGCGCCACCTGGTCGGCCACGCTCTGGCGGCGCTCGACCTGGAGCGGCGGGTACCCTTCTTTACCCGGCCGGATAAAAGCTTTGCCGCCTTTCTTGACCACCTGACCACCATCTTTACCGATGTCCGGCTCAATCTCAAGGGTCCGACCTTCGAGCTGCGGTCCATGGACAGCCTGCCGGCGGAGGAGTTCGCCCGCCGCTGGCGGCGCTTTGTTTCCCTGGTGGAAAAGGCGGTCTGATTTTTCCAATCCCGGCCGGGCCGGAATAGCTTTTTTTCGTTATCAGAGCTTGAGGCTCAGGCAGCCGTGCGGGATCGTTGCCAAGGAGCAGCTGCACGCGCTTTTGCCGGGTGTCGGTGGTCTTGGTTGAATTCTTTCTGAAACGTGTAAGAAACTCAATCCTCACGAGGCCGTCCACTTGATGGCCAGCATCGTGATGTCATCGGCCTGTTCGGCCCCGGCGGCAAAGACGGTAAGCTCTTCCATGATGGCAGTGGTGATACTTTCGGGCTCCGCGCCGGCCAGGCCGGAAAGCGCCTTTTCCAGCCGTTCATCATCGTAGAGCTCGAGTTGCGGGTTCATCGCCTCGGTCACCCCGTCGGTAAAGACGAACAGAACTTCCCCTTTTTCAAGTTTGATTTGGCGGCTGGCAAAGTGAAAATCCTCGACCACCCCGAGAGCTATGCCGTCGGTGCCGGGCAGAGGGGCGGCCGGGCGCTCGTGCCGGTCCGGCGCGAGGAGATAGGGCGGGTTGTGGCCGCCGCTGCTGTAGACCAGCTCCCCGGTCTTAAAGTTCAGGATGCCGAGAAAGAGGGTGACGAACATCATTGACGGGTTGTCTTCGGCCAGGTCGTTGTTGACCCGGGTCAGGACGGCGCCGGGATCGGGTCCGGAGCGGGTTTTGACCAGGGTCTGAGTGATGGCCATGAAGAGGGCGGCCGCCACCCCCTTGCCGGAGACGTCGCCGACGGTGAAACAGAGGTGGCTGTCATCGAGCATGAAAAAGTCGTAGAGGTCGCCGCCGACCTCGCGGGCCGGTTTGAGCATGGCGTACAGGGAAAACTCCCGGTGTTCCGGAAAAGGGGA
>WFRT01000122.1 GCA_015486445.1 Pseudomonadota bacterium
ACCAGGATGTCCGCCACCGGCGCCCGGCGATCGACCGGGCCCGGCGCCAACTGGGCTGGAACCCCGGGGTTCCGTTTGCCGATGCGGTAGCCAAGACCCTCGACTACTTCCTTGAGGACGTGGTCAGGAGCGGGAATGTCGTTGATGACTGAGGTCGGCCTGCGGATCGACGTCGACACCCTGCGCGGCACCCGCCGGGGGGTGCCGGAACTGCTCAAGCTCCTTACAAGGGAGAAGACCAGGGCCTCGTTTTTCTTTGCCGTCGGCCCCGACAACATGGGACGCCACCTCTGGCGCCTGCTCAAGCCGGCCTTCCTGCTCAAGATGCTGCGCACCCGGGCCGCCAGCCTGTATGGCTGGGACATCCTGTTCAAGGGCACCTTCTGGCCCGGGCCCCTGATCGGCAAAGCCTGCGCCGACGTCATCAACGGGGCCGCGGCCGCCGGCCACGAAGTCGGCCTCCACGCCTGGGACCACCAGCGCTGGCAGAGCCGGATTGAGAAGTTCTCAGCTGATGAGCTGAAGAGTGAAATCGAGCGCGGCTACGAAACCCTGGCCCGGATCACCAACAATACACCCGCAGCCTTCGCCGCCCCGGCCTGGCGCATCACCCCGACCGGGCTTGCAATCTTGAGCAGCTACCCTTTCCGCTATGTTTCCAACTGCCGGGGCCACTCGATCTTTCGCCCCCGGGGCCGGGAAGGCGACAAACCCCTGCATATCGAGATCCCGACCACGCTGCCGACCTACGACGAGGTTGTCGGCCAGCAGTGCCGGCCGGAGCACTACAACGATTTCATCCTCGACCGGATCCGGCCGGGAAAACTCAATGTTCTAACCATTCACGCCGAGGTGGAAGGCATCTGCGGCCATGAAATGTTTGCCCGCTTCCTGGCCCGGGCCCGAGACCGGGACATCGTCTTCAAACCCCTGGGCGAACTGCTGCCGGCGGCCGGCTCGATCGCCACAGGCCGCATCACCCGGACCTGCCAGCCCGGCCGGGAGGGCTGGATTGCCGTCCAGGAATGAAATCAGAACACAGGAAACGCATGACGGAAAAACACGAACTACTTGAAGAAACGGGCAGTACGGAGGCCCCGGCCGGGGAGGAAACCGCACCGGCCCAGGCAACTGCGGGGCGTCGGCTGCTGACCGCCATCCTGCTGCTGGCGGTGGTGGCGATCTGCGCCCTGGGAATCTTCAACCGTGACCTCTGGACCCCGGACGAGCCCCGGGTGGCGGCCATCGCCCTGGAAATGAGCCGCAGCGGCAACCTTGCAATCCCCAAACTCGCAGGCCAGCCCTTCGTTGAGAAACCGCCGCTCTACTTTATCGCGGCCGCCGGGTTGGTCCGGGGGCTGGGGCCGCAACTCGGCAACACCGGGGCGGCCCGCTGCACCTCGCTGATTTTCGCCCTGTTGACCCTGCTGGCATTTTTCCTCCTGGCCCGCCGCCTGGGCGGCAAGGGTTTTGCCCTGACCGGGACCGTCATCCTCGGCACAATGGCCGGTTTCGTCGAAAATTTCCACTGGATCAGGGTTGACACGGCCCTGACCTTCTTTGTCGTCGCCGCGCTTTTCTGCTTTGCCGAGGCCTATCTCGGCGGCCGCCGGCGGATGCTCCCGGCCGCCGGCCTGGCGGTCGGCTGCGCCTTTTTGAGCAAGGGCCCGATCGGCCCGGTCCTGATCGCCATTCCCTGGGCCGGGCTGCTCGCCATCGGCCTCTGGCAGCGGCGCAAAGACGGGGCCAAAGACCTTTTTCTCCTGCGCTGGCATCTCTATGCCGGAATTATCTTTTTCCTGCTGGCCGGCGGCTGGATGCTGCTTTTGCGGCTGGCGGGCGGGCCGGAGCTCTGGCACGAATGGTTCTGGGTCAACCAGGTCGGCCGGCTCAACGGCACGGCCACGGGCCTCGGCCACCTGCGGCCCGGCAAGCCCTGGTACTACCTGGTCACCATGGTCCTGCACACCCTGCCCTGGCTGCCCCTGGTGCTGGTCTGGTTCGGCC
>WFRT01000123.1 GCA_015486445.1 Pseudomonadota bacterium
AGCAGCAGACGTTTAGGCCAGGAGAGCGGCAAGAGAAAAAATCCGGCCAGAAAAAGCACTAGGACCGGGCTCGAAAGACAGTTCTGGATCACCCGTATGGAATTGCGGGCGGTGTGGATGACCTGTCCGTTCCAGGAGGCCCCGCCGGTCAGCAGGCCGACCACCCGGGTTGCGTGTTGAATGATGATGCCGCGCAGCCACTCCCCGGCCGGGCTCGAGAGGAAGAGGGCGTAGACCCCGTAGCTGAACAGGAAACCGGCAACGTAGAGCGCCGCCAGGCGGGTCAGGCGCCGCCGGCCGGGCAGCAGACGTTGTCGGCCGTTTCCACCCTCCTCGCGAACCCACCAGATAAAGGTCGCCAGGGTTCCGGCGATAATCAGGGCCTGGCCGAAAATGATATGCATTCCCCAGAAAGTGGCGGGGAAACGGGAACCCAGCAGGACGATGAGAATAATTCTCAAAAGATTGAGCCCGGCAATGGCGATAAAGCCAAGCAGCAACCCGCCAAGCCTTTTTTTCCAGGGCACCGGAAAGGTCAGCACCAGGGCTGCGAAAATCAGGAAAACAAAGCTCCCGGTACAACTGCCGGCGACCAGGAAATCCCTGCCGTCGGCAACGATGGCATTCCCCCTGACCTGGTTCTCAACCCCGACCAGGGACAATCCCAACCCGGCCAGGCGGGTTGAGAAACGGGCATAGAGAGACACCACCCGCTCCTGAACCCAGGGGTTTTTGTCGAGAAAGTAGAAAAGTACAACCAGCCCCCAGAAGCGAAGCAGCCAGAGAACTGTCGACTTGCCACTCTTTTCAGCCTGCGCAGCCTGATTCATGGCAAGGGCTTATACAGGTGAAAACCGGTCCGCGGCAAGGATTTTCTCCAACCGGATCAGTATTTCAGGCAGCCGGCCTGCTCCCGAACCCGGTTTTCGACGACATGGTTGACACAGTCCATGAAATCCAGGATGCAGGGGATTCGGAGACGGTAGAAAACCTGCTTGCCGCGTTTTTCGTCGATCACAATCCCGGCCTCCCTGAGAATCGCGAGATGGCGGGAAACAGTGGAAAAATCGGCCCCAAGCGGTTCCACCAGGTTGCAGACACAGCTCTCGTGTTCGGCCAGGCGCTTGGTGATCCAGAGACGGGTGGGATGGGCCAGGGCCTTGAACACCCGGGCCCGGACCTCGTAGTAACGTTTTTCGTCGGCCTTCATAACGATGGGTTTCTCCTCGATCGGTTGGCCGCTGCTAGCCTGACGCCAGCCGCCAGATGATCTTGACGGCAATCAGCCAGACGACGACGCCGAATACCTTTTTCAGGCGGGTCTTGTCGGTTTTCAGCGAGATCCGGCTGCCGAGCAGGCCGCCGCTGACCGCGGCCAGGGCCAGGATCAGGCCGGTGCTCCACTCGATGCTCGAATTGGCGGCATGGCCGGCGAGACCGGAAAGGGCGGTTACCGCCACCATCACGGTCGAGGTGGCGACCGCGATGTCCATCGGCACGCCGCAGAGCAGCACCATGATCGGCAGCTTGATGATCCCCCCGGTAATCCCCAGCATCCCGGAGATAATGCCGATCAGGGCGGTGGCGGTGAGCACCAGGGGCAGGTTGACGACATATTTCTCGCCGTGAAAATCCCGGTGCCAGAGCCACCAGCCGCCGGCCGGCCGGGGCGCCGCTTCCTTTTTGGCCCCGCCCTTGAGCATCAGGGTGCCGGCGATCATCAGAATGAGCGCCAGGATCATCCGCAGCACGCTCTCCGGCACCAGGGCGCTGAAATAGCCGCCGACAAAGGCCATGATATCGGTCGGGGGATCGATGACCAGGGCCAGTTTCCAGTCGACCTTGCGGTTGCGCCAGAAATTGAAGAGGGCGGCCAGCGAGGTCGCCGCAATCAGGATCAGGCTGATCGCCGGGGCCTGCTTGAAGGTAAAGCCGGCAAAGAGCAGAATCGGCACATACAGAATACCGCCACCCATGCCGATCATCGAAAACAGGGTGGAGACCACAAAAAAGACCAGGGCCAGAACCAGCAGCTGTCCCATCACTCCTCCCCGGCCTAGGCCTCCTGTTGGCGGCAGCCCAGGCAGATCGGGCCGGATTCGCTCTCAACCAGTTTATCGACGAAAACCATCTCGCCGCAGCGACTGCAGGGCGCGGCCGCGAAAACCCCGGGTTTCCGCTCCAGCACATAGTCCTGAAGCGGGCCGATATCGAGAAACATTTCTTCGGGCATGGTCATCACCTTTTCCACCAGGGGATCGGCGATGGCGGCCGGGATGTCCTGGGGCAGGACCCCTTTCTTGCGCTCTTCGACAAACGGAGACTGGAGCATCCTGGCAAAGAACCCGGGCTTTAGCGAAACCCGGACCGCCTTTTTCCCGGCCACGTCGACCAGGGTAAAGGCCATCTTGTTGTAATAGAGTTTTTCGATGTTGGACTTGCCGTAGGTACAGCCGGTGGCCGTCATGATACCGTCGAGAAAGCAGCCCGCGGCATGGCCCTTGCCGGTCTCGGAAATAACATGCAACTCCTTGTCCCGGGCCCGCTCTACCCCGAGGGTGTTCATCGCCGCCGCCGCGGCCCGCAGGCCCAGCGGCATGGCCGGACACTTGTGCCCGTGAAAAGCCAGACCGACATCGAAGAAATCCTTGGCATCAACCATTTCCACACCTCCTGTTTTGGGGTTCCACCGGCAATGGATTTAGGGTGCAACCCGGTTGCAATATAATATTCAGGGTCAACAGACCCGCTGCAGACAGATTTTTCGCCGCTCCCCATAGAGGGCCTGGCTTCCACAAAACATCACGATCAACATCACAACCGACATCACAGTTCCAGGGCAAAGATGTTGACCAGCGAATAATAGATGCCGACCAGGATAAAGAGTACCGCGGTCAACTTGCGGGCCCAGTATTCAAAACGGGCGATCCGGTTGTAGGCGCCGGCCAGGCGGTGGGTTCCAAACCCTAGAAGCAGGGCAAAAACCAGCACCGGCAGCCCGGTGGCGATGCCGTAGACCGAGGGCAGCACCAGGGGGGAATGAAAGCGCAGGGCCAGCGGCAGCAGGGAGCCGAAAAAGAGCGCCGCCGAGGTCGGGCAGAAAGAGAGGGCCAGGAAAAAACCCAGGATGCCGCCGCCCCAGAC
>WFRT01000124.1 GCA_015486445.1 Pseudomonadota bacterium
ACTATTCAGCTAAATTCTATCTCCCCTCTTTACAGGAGGGGGCGGGGGTGGTTTTTCAGAGCGATTTCGGGAAGATTTCGTTGTTTTTCCCAGCGAGCGGGAGCCCATAAGCATTGCAACTGTCTGAGCGTAGCGAGTTTTGCAATGCGGGCGGAGCGAGCGCTGGAAAAACAGAAATCTTAACGCTTAGCGAAGAAAAGCCGCCCCCGAACCCGGGGTCGGGGGGAGGGGAGGCGATCAGGGTTTTAATTTCGGGTGCTGGTCGATTTTATGGAGCAGGGCGTGGAGGTTCTTGACGACCAGGTGTTTGCGGTGGGTTTCGACAATGCCCTCTTTCTTGAAATTTTGCAGATGGCGGTTGACCACGGCCCGGACCGAGCCGATCATGCCGGCCAGTTCTTCGTGTGAAAGGTCGTGAATCAGCTCCAGTTCCCGGGTTTGTTGTTCCGGGTGGGTGTGGCGGAGAATAAGGTGCACCAGCCGGGTAAGGGTGTCGTAGAGGCTCAGGTCGGTAGCCAGCTCTTCCAGGCTGCGCAGCTGCTCACCCAGGTAGGGGAGAAAGGTGCGGTTGAGCTCGGGGTGTTCCAGCATCCAGGCCCGGACGGTTTCGATGGATGCGTGGATGGTTTCCAGGTCGTCGAGAGCGGTGGTGAAAACCTTGTGTTCATGGCTGTCCAGGAGGCTGATAATGTCAAAACCATCTCCCGGTCCCAGCAGGGCCACGGTCAGTTCGCGCCCGGTTTCAGGGTTTATCCGGTTGACTCTCATGCGGCCGGAAATGATGACGTAAAACCGTTTTCGGCTCTGGCGGCTGTCGATGGCCGGAGCTTTCCGATTCCAGGTTTCGAAATGAAATTCGGCAAGCATTTGCCGCAGGGTCTCGCGGTCCAGGTTGGCGAACAGGGGAGATTGCTGCAGGCGCTGGAGACAGGCGGTGAAAAAGGGGGAATAAGGCTGCATGAGAAAACTCCGTGCGGAGGTGACATTCGGCCGGCCCGGTGACGGCGTGAGGGCTGGCCTTGGCGCGAAAACCGCCAGGGGTATTGATTTAATCCGGGTTTCAGGTCATAACGGTGGAGATTCTGGTAAAGTTTGCCTGGTATGGGGTGTAGGATTATGGGTGTAAAGCGAGATTGGCGTTTCCGGTTGCATGAAATAATCTTCGGTACTGAGACCCCGGCCGGCCGGGCTTTCGATGTTCTGCTGATGGTCAGCATTTTTTTAAGTGTCGGGGTCGTGATGCTTGACAGCGTTGCCGCCGTAAGTGCCGCCCACGGCCGCCTGCTGGCCGGGCTGGAGTGGTTTTTCACCCTGCTGTTTACGGCTGAGTACCTGCTGCGGCTGGCCTGTGTCGCCCGGCCCCGGCGTTATGCCATGAGCTTTTTCGGGATTGTCGATTTGCTGGCGATTCTGCCAACTTATCTCACCCTGGTGCTGCCCGGGGCCGAAATCTTCCTGGTGATCCGCATCCTCCGGGTTCTGCGGGTTTTTCGGGTCCTGAAACTGGTCCAGTATCTCGGCGAGGCCAACCTGCTGGTCCGGGCCCTGCGAGCCAGTCTGCGCAAGATTACCGTGTTTCTGTTCGCGGTATTGTGCCTGGTGGTGGTTTTCGGTTCGCTGATTTACGCCATCGAGGGAGAAGCCCACGGTTTTACCAGCATTCCCAAAAGTATCTATTGGGCGATCGTAACGATGACTACGGTCGGTTATGGCGATATTTCCCCGCAGACCAGCTTCGGCCAGACCCTGGCCGCCCTGGTGATGATTGTCGGCTACAGCATTATCGCGGTTCCGACCGGGATGGTCACGGTCGAGATCGGCCGGCAGTTGCAGAGCCATCGTTCCGGCGGCCGTTCCTGCCCGGGCTGCGGCGCCGCCGGCCACGATGATGACGCTTCTTACTGCAAAATCTGCGGTGCCGCTTTGTAGTCGGCCTGCAAAGCCACCCCCGCACCCAACCCCGTATTCGGCTGAATAGTTACCGCTAAAGTTGAATCGCCGGATTGCAGCTCGCCGCCGCCCCGGCCAGGATGGCGGCCAATCCCCGGCCGAGCACGGGGGGAAGATTTTTCGGGATGCAGGGGGTGATGTCGACCGCTTGCCCGGCAATTGCGCGGGCGGTTTCACTGCACCACCGGTTGACGGCTTCGAGATTTTCCAGCAGGCCCCTTTGCTGGCTGTCACTCAGGCTCATTATGGCTTCGAGGAAGCCGGCATAGCGGGGGTTG
Organism: Pseudomonadota bacterium; assembly: GCA_015486445.1. Taxonomy (GTDB): domain Bacteria; phylum Desulfobacterota; class Anaeroferrophillalia; order Anaeroferrophillales; family Tharpellaceae; genus JAADEO01. The sequence continues at coordinate 2,229 of WFRT01000124.1, forward strand.
AGCAACAGGTGCTCGACCCGGGCCCGCAGTCGCCGGGTTTTTTCCCGGTCGCCGCCAACCGCCCGGCGGCAGAGGCGGCTGAGTTCGAGCCGCCTCTCCCTCAGGCGCTGAAAGACCGAACGCCGCGCCGCCAGGCCGTTTTGTTTGTAAATCGCTTCCCTGACCCCGGCGTAAACCGCCCGGGCCGCGAGTTCCCCGAACTTGCTGTGGCCGCCAGCGTTGTCGATCGTAAACTCTCCCCGGCCTTCGACCACGATGATGTTGTCGGTTCCGGTGCCGGTGGCCTGGTGGCGGGCCGGGCTGGCACTCGAACGGATGTCGAGGTCTTCGAGGGCCGCGGTTTTGGCTTCGGTGGCGGTAATCACGGCCCGGGCCATGGCCCGGCGGGTGAGTTGGGCGTTGCTCAACAGCAGGATGTTGATGGTTCCGGGCTTGCCAGGTTTTCGGTGCAGGCCGGGCTCGTAGAAACCACCGTTGTCGGCCCCCATGCGCAGGGCGTTGCTGACGACTCCGGCGGTAACCAGGGCCGTGACCTTGAGCTGGCGAAACTCCTGGTGGCTGACTGACAGGCATGTCATCCGGGCCCCGGTAAAAAGAATGGCGGTTTCCTCAGCTTCCAGGCCCAGGGTCTTGAGCGTCGACCGGCGCAGGCCTTTGAGTCCGGAGGCATGGTTCAGGCCCCAGGCCGGGGCCGGGAAATAGTTGTTGGCAACAAACTTGATTCCGCTCCGCTCCCCTTCCAGGGTGGACAATACCCGCATCGGCTCGGCCAGGGTCAGAACCAGGGTCTGGTTGCGGAAATCTTTGATCTCGCTGGTAACGATATCGGCTCTTTCTATATAATCGAAATCCAGTTTCAGGGGTTTACTGCCGACGACCCGTTCCGGGTGGATGAAATTGGCCGGGTTCTCGAACTCTTTTTCGTAGATCCGGGCCGCCAGCCAGCTGACGAAGGTGCCGCAGTGGGTTGCGCTGCGGCAGGTGAAATCACAGGGGAAGAAGTAGACCTGGTGATTTCTGATTGCCTCGACCTCGTTCCAGCCCGGCCGGCGAAGCAGGGTCAGCAGTTCCCGGTCGCCCCCGCAGCCGTAGATGACCTGGGGATTGAACTTTTTCCACTCGGCCAGGCTGACCGTGGTAATGTTGCCCGACCGGCCGAAACGGGGGGCGATGCCGCCGGCGGCCCGGATGTATTCGTTCTGGAAAGAGTCGTCGCCGGGGGCCATGAGCCGGGTGCGGCCCATGATCCGCATTACCCGTTTTCTGTCGCTTTCGGGAATCTTCGCGACCTTGGTGGCGATCACATCGAGCTGGCGCTGTTCTTCGGCGATGACCTTGATGGCTTCCCGGGTGTGGCCGAAGATGCGGCCGAGCCGGGCGATCAGGAAAAAGGTTTTTTCAATCGAATCGGGAGCGATTTCAATCAGCGTGACGCTCCGGTTTTTGAAATGCCTGGGAATTTCAGTCTGGATTTTGGCATAAAAGATCAGGTCCGGCCGCAATCTTTCGATGCTTTCGACATCGGGGGCGAAAAAACCGCCGACGATGGTTTTTTTCGCGCATTCCGGCGGCATGACGGAGTGGTAGGTAATTCCGACTATCCGGTCCCCCGCCCCAATTCGCATTATAATTTCAGTGGCCGTCGGTACCAGGGAGACAACCCTGCGGGGCTCCTTCTCAAGATGTATCAAGTGGCCCCCGGCATCGGTGAACGAGATCGGAAACCGGTTTGCGTCCGCCGCCCGGGCCGGGGCCGGCAGGAGCGTGAGAAGGAAAGCCGCCAGGATGAATACGGAAAATGTGACGGCCGAAATTTTGCTTCGAGACTGTTTTTTGTGATGGTGGGGGCTGGTCAATATACCCTCTCTGGTTTGGGGGAAGATTGAGTGCTTGCGTGTGTTCGGATAACGAGGTTTTTGCCCTTAACATATTTATCACGGGCATGGTAGCCTGTTTTTAAGTTGACAAAACTAATTATGTTTTGTAGATAAGGTTGATATGAGTCAACCGTCAGGGTTGTCAAACAAATATCGATGCGTCGACATCGTCGACCGTAAGGAGGATGACAATGAGTAAAACACTGGAAAATTTACAGGCGGCATTTGCCGGAGAGAGTCAGGCCAACCGCAAATACCTGGCCTTTGCCGAAAAGGCCGAGGCCGAGGGTTTTAAACAGATTGCCCGGCTTTTCCGGGCCGCGGCCGCAGCCGAAACGGTTCACGCCCATGGCCATTTGAAAGCCATGGACGGGGTCGGGGACACCGGGGCTAATCTCAAGTCGGCAATCGAGGGAGAGGGTTTTGAATTCAAGGATATGTACCCGGGCTTCATTGCCGCCGCCAGGGAAGAGGGCAACAAGAAAGCCCTGCGCATGTTCGAGTGGGCCAACACGGTTGAGGAAGTTCATTACGGACTTTACCAGGAGGCGCTCAAAACCTATGAGACCGGTGGCGACCTGCCGGCCGCAGACATCTGGGTCTGCAGTGTCTGCGGCAATACGGTTACCGGCGCCTGCCCCGACAAGTGCAGTGTCTGCGGAGTTCCCGGCGGCAAGTTCGCGAAAATTGACTGAGCCGGCGGTTTAACGTCTTGCGGGAGTTTGTTTCCCGCATCAAGAGTGGATTTGCAAAGGGGAGGCCGTTTCCGGCCCTCCCCTTTTTTTATGTTTGACGGCATGGAGCCGAAAAGGAGGGAGCGATGAGAGATCTGCGAAAAGGGATGAAGAAAGGCGGGCGTGGTTTTTCCCGGGGAATGGTTGTCGTACTCGGGATGCTGCTGGTTGCAGCGCCCCTGTATGCCGGCAGCGACTGGCTGAAAAGCGGCCGGGAGATGCTCAACCAGGTGGGGACCCCGTCTTCCGTTCCCGGCGCCGGCCAGAGCCTGTCTTCCGGGGAAATTGCCGCCGGCTTGAAAGACGCCCTGCGGGTCGGCAGCGAGGCGGTGGTCGCCCAGCTGGGCAAAAGCGGCGGTTTTGAACTCGACCCGGCGATCCATATCCCGTTGCCGGAGGATTTGCAGACTGTTAAAAAAGCCCTCGACCGGGTTGGCATGGGGGAGATGATGGATGATCTCGAGCTCAAGCTCAACCGGGCCGCCGAGGTGGCGACGCCCAAGGCCAGGAAACTTTTTCTCGCGGCCATCGACGAAATGACGATCGACGACGCCCGGGCCATTTACCAGGGGCCGGATGACGCCGCGACCCAGTATTTCCGTCGCAAAATGAGCCCGGCCCTGACCCGGGAGATGACGCCGGTGGTTGCCGCCAGCCTGAATGAGGTCGGGGCGGTGAAAACCTATGACGAGATTATGAGGCAGTACAAAAACATCCCCTTCGTTCCCGATGTCAAGGAAGACCTTAACCAGTATGTCGTGGAGAAGGGGATTGACGGCATCTTTTACTATCTCGCCCGGGAGGAGGCGGCAATCCGCAGCGACCCGCTCAAGCAGTCGACGGCCCTGCTCAAGCGGCTCTTCGGGAAATAAAGTTCCGGATTCCCCCGGATCTGCAGCAGCAAGGCCCGAAGTCTTGAAGACCGCCTTGTTGCGTCGGTATTTTACCGGTGGTTCGGCAGCGGCAGCCCGCCGCCGCCCTGGCTCCCCAGGCGCTTCATCATCTGCTGCATCATGCCGCCGAGACCCGGAAGGTTGAACTTGCTGTAGCCCGGCGGGATTTCAAACAGGGAATCGGGCAGGTTGCCGGTTTTGATGTTTTTATAATCGACGATGGTGCCGTCGTCGGCAATGATGCGGACCGGAATCCCGGCGCTTTTCATGATCCAGTAAGTGACGGTGCCGTCTTCGGTTTTGAGTTCGTACTTGACGCATTCGACCCCGTTGACGGTTTCCGTGCCGAGCTTCTTTCCTCTTTTCTGCAACTCCTTGTAGTCATCATTCCACTCGGTCGTGGGGTCGTCATGGGCGGCTTTCTCGACCGGCATTTCAAGGTAGCGTTTCTGCTGGGTCATCAGGGTCCAGGCCACACCCTTGTCGGGCCGGCTGATGATGATTGTCACCTGGCCGTCTTTCTTCATTTCGTGACGCATCTTCTGACCTTTAATGCAGAGGTGGCCAAGGGCCGCGGTGCGGCCGTCCGGGGCCCGGGTTTCGATGTCGGCGCAGAAATCGGTGCCGGCCCTGGCCGGCTGGGGGGTGATGATGGCGGCGGCCAGCAACAGCAGGATGGAAAACAGCAGGGTGCGATGAACTTTCGGCATGGTCTGGAAATCTCCTGTTTTGGTTGTTGACTCGAAAATAAAGAACTAAGGTTGATAACGTCGATGGTCAGTTGCCGCTATATGCATTTTTAATTTCTTCTATCTGTGCCTTTAATTTGGGAATATCTATTGTAGCGATTTCCCATACAATATCTATATTAACTCCAAAATAGCCGTGGATCAGATGATCTCTTGTACCTGCTATCTCTTTCCATGGAATATGTTTATACTTCGTTCTAATGGCATCGGATAAATGTCTGGTAGCTTCTCCAATGATTTCAATGTTCCTTATAATAGCATCTTGTGACTTTAAATCATTGCTAAATTGATTATATGTTAGTCCATCGATATATGCTTGAATCTTTTTCATGCACATTAAAATATCTTCCAATAAATCTATGTCTGATCGTTTAGACATAAATTATATCCTTTTCAATATCTGTTGATACTCTTTTGACTCTGATATTGCGGATTCCATCCTTCGTTAAAATATCAACTTTTCTGCCGAATAAATTTTCCATATATTCTGCAAGACTCATAAATTTAAGACCTATTGACCTATCAAATTCCACGATTAAATCAATATCGCTTTCCTCTTTTTCCGTCTGTTTGGCAACTGACCCAAATATGCCTATCCTTTTGATTCCAAATTCAGATGATAAATACGGATATTGAGATTTTAATTTTCCTATTATTTCATCGCGATAACTCATTGCGACCCTCATGTTTATAATCGGCTAACGGCCACGAGGTAACTCGCCGTGCCGGAATATTCAAAGAAAAATCTTGAGGGCTATTCGCGGTCAGGTTTGCCCTTATTGTTCGGCGATTTATTGCCAAGTAAGTTTTTAAAGTGGTTGCTTTAAGATTTATTGCGATTTTGTCAATTGAATATGATATTATTTTTCGCCTGATTTTTCCGCCAGGGCCCGTTCTAACTCCCGAACCTTCTTTTCCAGCGCGGCCAGGCGGCTGCGGTCTTTGGGAAGCTGGGTGAGAGCCACGGCCTGGCGCAGGAATTGTTTGGCCGGGACCGCTGGGATGCCGCCGTAGTCCTGGCCCCCGGCCAGGTCCCGGGCGGTCGAGGTGTTGGCCATCAGCCGGGCCTGATCGCCGATCGTGATATGATCGACGGTGCCGACCCGGGGCCCCAGCATCACCTGGTTGCCGATCCTGACGCTGCCCGAGATTCCGACCTGGGCGCACATGATGGCCTCATGGCCGACTTTGACGCCGTGTCCCAGGTGGACATGGTCGTCAAGTTTGCTGCCGCGTCCGATCACGGTTTCATCGAGCGCCGCCCGGTTGATCGTGCACAGGGCCCCGATTTCGACATCGTCTTCGATGACGACCCGGCCGACCTGGGGAATCTTGACATTGCGGCCGTCGACCTGGAGGAAGCCGAAGCCGTCGGAACCGATGACCGAGTTGGAATGGATAATGACCCGGTTGCCGAGAACGCAGTTTTCCCGGATCACGACCCCGGGGTAGAGACGGCAGCCGGCGCCGATCCGGACCCGGTTGCCGATCCAGGTGTTGGCGTAAATCCGGCAGTTGTCGCCGATTTCGGCATGATCGCCAATAACCGCGCCCGGCCCGACGTGCAGGTTCTCTCCGAGCTTGACATTTCCTCCGATCACGGCATGCGGCGAAATGGTGGCCGGCAGGGCCTGGTTGGCCTCGTCGATTTCGATCATGATCCGGCTGGCGGCCTGGAAAGGCTGGTCGCAGGTGATCAGGTCCATCGGCAGTAGGTCGAGACCGACGGCCTGGCGCGGTACCAGGAGGGCCCCGGCCCGGGATGCTGCCGCCTGGGGCAGGTATTTTTCCTCGGCGAAGGAAAGTTCGTCGGGCCCGGCGGCTTCGAGGCTGTTGATGCCGTGGATTTCCCTCTCCGGA
>WFRT01000125.1 GCA_015486445.1 Pseudomonadota bacterium
CACCCCGAGAGCGATGCCGTTGGTGCCGGGCAGAGGGGCGGCCGGGCGCTCTTGCCGGTCGGGCGCGAGGAGGTACGGTGGATTGTGGCCGCCGTTGCTGTAGACCAGCTCCCCGGTCTTAAGATCCAGGATGCCGAGAAAAAGGGTGACGAACATCATTGACGGGTTGTCTTTGGCCAGGTCGTTGTTGACCCGGTTAAGGACGGCACCGGGGTCGGGGCCGGAGCGGGTCTTGACCAGGGTCTGGGTGATGGCCATGAAAAGAGCGGCCGCCACCCCCTTGCCGGAGACGTCGCCGACGGTGAAACAGAGGTGGCTGTCATCGAGCATGAAAAAGTCGTAGAGATCGCCGCCGACCTCGCGGGCCGGTTTGAGCATGGCGTACAGGGAAAACTCCCGGTGTTCCGGAAAAGGGGAGAAGGTACCGGGCAGAATCCCGCGCTGGATCTCGGCGGCGATGTTGAGTTCGCTGGCGATCCGCTCCCGGGCCGCGGTCGTGATCCTCAAGTTTTCGATGTATTCCTTGAGCGATTGCTGCATCTTGGCGAAGGTCCGGGCCAGGCGGATGATCTCGTTGGCGCCGGGCTCTTCGTGATCGTCGATGACGGCCGGCAGCGGGGTTTCGAACTGGCCGGCGGCGATTTGTTCGGTGGCTGTGGTCAGGGCTTTGACCGGACCGACCGTCTGTCTCGAGACGATGAAGATGACCAGGAAAACGAGCAGGAAGCCGCCCCCGGCCAGGAGCACTATTTTCCGGTTCAGGCGGACAAGATCGGCCATCAGCTCTTGCTGGGGAAAGATCGCCCCCAATACCCAGCCGTTGGCCTTGAGCGGGGTGTAGACCATCCAGTTATCCTGGTGGTTGAGCAGTCCCCGGTAGGCGGTAAACCCGGTTTCACCGGCAATCATCCGCCGGCCCAGGGCCCGGAGCCCGGGGCTGTGCAGTTCGTCGGCGATACTGAAAATGGATTCGTTCATCACCAGCCCGGCCCGGGGATGGGTGACGAAGGTGCCGTTGCGGGTGATCAGGAAGGCGTAGCCGGTCCGGCCGATTTTCAGCGAGGCGACGATGTTGCGCAGCCGGTTCAGGTTCAAGTCGATGCAGACGATGCCGGCGAAATAGCGGTCGCCGGCGCTCGATTGGTGGTAGAAGGGTACCGAGCAGCTGGTCATGATGATGCCGCCGGCCCGGCCGAAATAGGGCTCGCTCCAGACCGGCCGGCCGAGCAGCCGCGGGATCTGGTACCAGTCGTGAAAACGGTAGTCGTACTTGATCTGCCGTTCCTCGATCCGCTCTCCGGGGCGGACGAAATAGCAGGAATTGAGCTTCTCTCTGCCCTGCCGGCTGTCGGGGGCGAAAGCTACGGCGATGCCGTAGATGTCGGGGTTGGCTTTAAGCTGGGCGGCGAGCAGTTTTCTCAAGTTCTCACGGGTCAGCGGCACGATTTCGAGCATGGTTGCGGTCTGGAGCGGGATCCTGGACGCCGCCTGGAGGCGGACATCGAGCAGGTTGGCGGTGGAGCGGGCCAGGTTGAAGGCGTTTTCCTCGATCTTGTCGACCAGCAGCCGCCGGCCGGTCTGGTAGTTGAGGATCAGGATCAGGGCGAGGACCACGGTGACCCCGCCCAGGATCATGACATTGAGCTGAAAAGCCAGGCTGCGGCGGCGAAGCGGGTTCATGGTTTCGGTTCCCGGTTCTGCTTCCCGGAGGCGCTTTCCGGCAAGGGGTGAAAACGGTGGAAGTCCGGTATCCGGTCAATGACCCCCAGGGAGACCAGGCCGCGGGCCGTGCGGGCGAAGGCCCGGGGATCGAGTGCGCCCCGGCGGCCGCCGGCGGCCGGGGTCATGATGATCTTCATTTTCTCCAGCATCCAGCGCTGCTGGCTCAAATTGCTGGTGATATGGGCCTTCCTGATCCGGGCCATGGTCAGGGCGAGGGCCTGTTCGGGCTCGTCGAAGGCCAGCTGCCAGCCCGCCAGCGAGGCCCGGACGAAGGCCCGGCAGACCCGGGGATGTTTTTTACGGTAGGCGGCCATGACGTAGATGCCGTCTTCGGGAAAATCGAGGCCGTAGTCGGCAAAACGGAAGGTGGTCAGTTCATCGGGGTTGAGGCCGGCGTTGATGATCCTGTGATATTCATTGTACCACATCGCCGCGGTCACGGAAACGGCCCCGCAGAGAAAGGGGTTGATCGAGCCCGCCAGGCGGACGGGGATGACCTGGAGGTCGAACTTGCGAAAAAAGAGCCGGGCCGGGAAGTTGAACGGTGCCCCCCACAGGGCTACCCTGCGGCCGTTGATGTCCCGGGGTTTCAAGATGCCTTCCTGTTTCCGGGCGACCAGCATCAGGGCGCTTTTCTGGACTATCTGGGCGAGGTTTTCAAGTTTTACCCCCCGGTCGTACAGCCGGATGCCGCTCGACAGCCAGAAACTGGCGAACTCGGCCCGGCCCTGCTGCAGCCACCTGGCCGGGGAGCGGCCCGGGCCGCCGTCGACGATTTTGACTGCCAGCCCGGCCTGGCGGTAGAGCCCCCGGTCGGCGGCCATGTAGTAGCCGGCAAACTGGGCCTGGGGCAGCCACTGGGTAATGAAGGTGATATCTTTAGACAGCCCGGGGGTTGCGGCGAACAGCGGGGCCGGGAGCGGGGAGCAGGCCAGAAAGGTGATCAGCAGGGCCTTGAAAAGCAGTCTGAGACCTGGCGGGCGGAGTCGTTTCTTGTTCACGGTTTCGTAAAAACCAGGGTCAGCCGGTTTTCATTTTCACAGCGCTGCCAGTCGGTTTCGTCGCTGAACTGGCGGATGAGATAGATGCCGAGCCCGCCGACGGGCCGCTCGGCAAGCTCGCTGTCAAGGTCGGGGTCGGCTTTTGCCAGGGGGTTGAAGGGGCGACCCCGGTCACGGATGAGAAAGGCCAGGGAACCGTCGTCCCGGGGTCGGGCTTCGAGGCTGATCCGGCCCCGGTCGCCGGCATAGGCATAGGAAATGATGTTGACCAGGGCCTCTTCCAGGGCCAGGCCGATCTGGTTTCGGCGGGCCGGCGGAAAACCCTGTCTGGTGGCCGCCTCGGCGCTGAAGCTAAGAAACCGGGGCAGGTTCTCCATTGCCGCCGGCAGCTCGATCAGGCCGCCGTTTTCAGTCATCTTCGGGGTGCTTGAGGATCGGGATGATCTTGTCGAAGCCCGACACCTTAAAGACCGTGGCGACCCCCGGCTGCAGGGCCGCGAGCCTGAGTTCCCCGCCCCGGGCCTGAAGCTGCTTGGCGGTGCTCAAGATCGCCCGGAGCCCGGCGCTGCTGATGTAGTCAAGTTCGCTGAGGTCGAAGGTCAGCCGGTCAAGGCCGGTTTTGATCCGCTCCTCCACCATGAGGTTGAAATCGGCCGCTGTCAGGGCATCCAGTCGACCCTTCACGGCGAAGATGGCATATCCGTCCTTCTCTTTTGTCTTGATGATCTCCATGAATTTAAAACTCCGTGCCCGGTGGGTTGGCGGTTTTTGTTCCATATCCTGTAAAACCACCAAAACCTAGCATGTTTGGTTGTTTTTTGCCAAGCGATTTTCTCCCGGGGGCCCGCTTGACAAGCGCCGGCAAAAGCCGTGATCCGGCCTATTCCGGGTAGAGGGGCGGCAGGCTCTGGCCTGGCGCTCCTTGCTTTTTTCTCGCCCGGTTTTCCGGTTGGCGGCCGGCTTTTTTCAGGATCGGACCGGCCAGCCGCCAGAACGTCTCTCCCTCCCATTTTTCGGGGGCGGGGCTGTAGACGGCTCTCTCCAGCTCCGCCAGGGCCGGGGCCAGTTCCTGGCTGCCGATGACGGCGGCGAGTTCGGCGAGGTTTAGCGGCGGGTTTTCGGGCTGGTTGCCGGCGGCCCAGGCCAAAAGGGCCTGCCGGGCCCGGCCGGGATGGTTCTCGATACACGCCTGCTTGGCCGTCGCAAGGTCGGCCCGGGGCCGGTTGGCTGGAGCTTTCCGGCCGGAGGTCTTCATCTTCGGGTTTTCGGTTAGGTCTCGGTTCTGGTTCCGGCGCCGCTCCCTGGACCACAGAACCAGGGTCAGCAGCCAGGCCAGCCCCAGGAGCAGGCTGACGCCCTGCCAGAGGCGCAGAGTTTCCGCTGTGATTCCTGCCGGTTTGCCGTTTTGATTCCGGGGTTCGCGCGCGGGCGTCGGGGTTTCGGTTTTTGCCGGCGGCGGGGCCTGGCTTTTGCCGGCGGCGGAGGTCCCGGTCCCGGCAAAAGCTCCGCTTCCGGTGCCGGCGACGACCTTGATGGTCCGGGCCGGGAGTACGGCTTCGGCAGCCTTGTCCTTGACCACATCCCACCACTCGATCCTGATTTCCGGCAAAACGAAGGTCCCGGCCCGGGCCGGGATGAAAGCCACCGACTGGCGCAGCGAGGCCCGCAACAGGTCGCCGTCGGTCCGGGTCTGGCGCTGGGCCTTGTCGGAGTAGACCTTGCAGCCTGCGGGGGCCTTGAAATCGATCTCCGGCAGTTGTTCGGCCGTGAGCCCGAGGGCCTCGACCTCGATCACCCGGGTCAGAGGTTCGCCCACCTTGATCGTGGTCTTTTCCGGTTGTCCCTTGATCTCTTTCAAGGTCAGCCGGCGGGCCGGCAGCCAGGTTTTGCCCGGGAAACTGCCGGGGATTGGCAGGACGTCGATTTTCAGCTCCTGGCTGTGGGCCCGCAGGCGCCGGCCCCGGCCCATGAAACGGTCGAAAAAGGGATCGTTGGGAAAGGCGGAACTGCCGGCGTAGGCCTGGAAATGGAGACTCGGGATCGTGATGCTGCGGCCCTCCTCGGGGATGACCGCGTATTTTCGTTCGATCACCTGGTAGACCTCGCCGTCGCGCCGGCTTTTGTAGCGCAGATCACCGCCCAGCCGGACCACCCGGGCGTGATCGACGGTGGGCTCCTCCAGGGAAGCGTCGCTGAGATGGAGCCCGGATTTAAGCAGGAGCCGGACCTTGATGGTGACCTGCGACTGCAGGTAGGCCGGGATCGAGAGATCGGGAACGACCTCGAGATAGGCGTTTTCCCCCCGCCGGCCGCCGCCCGGCAGCGGGGCCCCGGCGGGGCCGACGACCACGGTCAGGGGCTTGGTCTTTTCGCCGCCGAGGGTCAGCGGGGGAATCGTCAGCCGGCCGGTTCGTTTCGGTTCGAGCTCGATCGACCAGGTCTTGCTTGTCTTTGAGTGGCCGTTGACGATCTGGAAATTGCTGCTCGTCGACTGGTTCAAGATGTTGAAATCCTTTTTCAGCGGGCCGGTGTCGAGGCTGCGAAACGAGTTTATGGCGCCGTCGGCCTCGACCGTCAGGTTGACGGTTTCATCGGGCCCGATCCGCTCCCGGTCTACCCGGGCCGTCACCCCGGCCCGGGCCGGCCCGGTAAGGACCATTGTCATTGTCGCAAGCACGAGCAGAAAAAGAAAAACAGAAAAGCTATTTTTTTTCATGGCTGATTGTCCAGGTGCCGGTCTTGCCGGCCGATTGGTAAAAATAAAATCGGGGTAACTATTCAGCCGAATACGGGGTACGGGGTCGGGCGCGGCTTTTCTTCGCCAGGTGTTAAGATTTCTGTTTTTCCTTACGCTCGCTCCGCCCGCACCCCAAGGGCACTTCCGTTGGGCGCATTGCAAAATTCGCTGCGCTTAAGACAGTTGCAATGCTTATGGGCTCCAACTCGGCTTAAGAAAAACGACGAAATCTTCCCGAAACCGCTCAGAAAACCACCCCCGCCCCCTCCTGAAAGATGGGAGATAGAATTTAGCTGAATAGTTACAAATCGGGTTGCGGGGGCCTCCTGCCTGGAGCCGCCCGGTCTTTACCATGGGTTGCGGCCTTTTTCCGGGTTGCGGCGGTCGCGGTACTGGTAGAGGAA
>WFRT01000126.1 GCA_015486445.1 Pseudomonadota bacterium
GCGGGCGGAGCGAGCGCTGGAAAAACAGAAATCTTAACGCTTAGCGAAGAAAAGCCGCCCCCGAACCCCGTATTCGGCTGAATAGTTACGATTTTTACTCCTGTCAGCAACCGGAAACAGACTATGAAAACTTTGCCCGTCAGACAACCCCCCACCCGGAGCCGGGAAACGCTCAGGCTAAGGGCCGCGGCCCTGGTTATCACTTTTCTTATCTTCTTGTTCCCGGCCGCAAGCGGCCGGGCGGCAACTCCCCTGCCCTCCTGGAACGACACCCCCCGCCGGCAGGCGATCATCAGCTTCGTTGCCGCCGTGACCGATCCCCGGAGCCCGGATTACGTCGCCCCGGAAAAGCGGGTGGCGGTGTTTGACAACGACGGCACCATGTGGTCGGAAAAGCCGCTCTATTTCCAGATGTTCTTCGTCTTCAGCCGGATCCGGGAGTTGGCGCCCCGGCATCCCGAATGGCGGCAGCAGCAACCCTTCAAGGCGGTGCTGGAAAACGACCGCAAGGCTTTGCGCCAATGCGGCCTTGAAGGCCTCAAGCAGCTGCTGGCGGCTTCCCGGGCCGGGGCCTCTGATGCGGAATTTGCCGCCAGCGTCCGGCGCTGGGCCGCCCGGGCCCGCCATCCCCGCTGGCACCGGCCTTTTACCCAACTGGCCTTTCAGCCCATGCTCGAACTGCTGTCCTACCTTAAAAACAACGGCTTTACCTGTTTCATTGTTTCCGGCGGCGGGGTCGATTTCATGCGGGTCCTGCTGCCCGAAATCTACCGCCTTCCGCCCTGGCGGATTATCGGCTCCTATCCCGAAGCCGTCTACCGGGACGGTAAGGTCATAAGATTGCCGAAAATCGCCTTTTTCGACAACGGCCCGCAAAAACCGGTGGCCATCGCCCAAAAAATCGGCATCCGCCCGCTGCTGGCCTGCGGCAACTCCGACGGCGACCTCGAGATGCTCCAGTACACGGCCGCCGGCCAGGGCAAAAGACTGGCGATCTATATCCATCACACCGACGCCGTCCGGGAATACGCCTACGACCGTAAGAGCCGTATCGGCCACCTCTGTCGGGGGCTCGACTGCGCGGCTAAAAACAACTGGCTGGTTGTCGACATGAAACAGGACTGGCGGGTCGTCTATCCGGCAGAAAAACCGGCCGACAAATGACCCCGGCCTAAAGCTTTAAAAAATAGTGACTTCAGGCGGGAAAAAGTGCTAAGAGGCAGGTAGAAATCGGAACCCGCTGGAGAACGGCCATGACCTTTCCCGCCAATTTTTGCCTTGCTCAGACCTTTTCCGACCCCGGGGAGTTTGAAAAGATCGTTCCCTATTGGGATCTCGAGCAACGGCAGATTTCCTCGGGCCGGTATTTCAACCGCACCCTGGGCTTTCATACGGCCCGGCTGCAGATAAGTATCGTGCAGTTGTCGGTGGGCATGTTCGAGCGGGGCAGTATCGAGCCCGGTACCACGATGATCGGCATGCCGGTGGGTTTAGCGGGCCCCCTCTACTATTGCGGCCGGGCACTTGGAGAAAATGAAATTCCGACCCTGACCTGCGGCGATGAATACGAGATCGTCACCCACGCTGCCAACAACCTGCTTTCAGTTTCGGTGGACTGCGAGCTCCTGGAACGGGAAGCCCGGGCCCAGACCGGCCAGTCATTTGCCGGCCTGGTCAAAGGTAAACGCCTGCTGATGTCCCGGGAAGAACAGAAACGACGGGCCACGATCCTGGTCCGGACCCTGTTCAGCCTTCTGCAGCGCAAAAGCGAGCTGACCCCGGAAGGCCAGCTCATCCTGGAAAAGGATATCCTGGAAATCATCTTCGGCGGTCTCTGCGACCGGGGCCGGAAATTTCGCCTCAACCCCTCCCTGCAGGCCGCCCGCCGGGCCCGCGATTACCTCCATCGCCATCTGCAGGAAGAAGTCAGCATCGCCGACCTCTGTGCCGCCGCCGGCTGCAACCGCCGGACCCTGTATCACGGCTTCCGGAAGCGTTACGGCATCTCTCCCCACAGGTACATGACGGTCATCCGGCTCAACGAGGTGCGCCGCCAGTTGTGCCGGCAACCGGTCTACGGCCGGATTACCGAGGTGGCGATGGACTGGGGCTTTTTCCATCTCAGCCGTTTTACCAGCCAGTACCGTCAGCTTTTCACGGAAAAGCCCAGCGATACGGTCAGGTTGTATGCCGCCGGTCAGCGCCCGGCGACCGGCAGTCCTGCACCCTCCTCTTCCCCGCCCGATGTTCCTGCCACCCCGAATCCGGCAGTGACTCCAAAGTTTGCCCCTTTGCTGCCGATCTGAAAAACGGCAGTCCGCCATCACCTGACCGCTCTTCCTCCCGCCACCCAGCCCCCGCTCATTACCGGAAAATCCTTCCACCGCAAAAAATTTGTTTTTTGCACTTTCAGGCTATTTTGCCCGGGCTTCATGCTTTATACGTATGGGGTAAGGTCGGGGGATTTTTACGGAGCCATCATCTTTCAAGTTTGTCCGAGCGACTGCAAAAACATCAATTCAGCAAGGAGGAGAGAGCCATGGGGAAAAAAACCACAATATTAATTCTGGCCGGGCTGGCGGCAGTCTTTATGGGGCCGTTATTTTTTCCCGAAAACTGTCGGGCTCTGCAGACCAATCTGGGCAAGGATACGGTGCTCGACGTAGCGACCACCGTGCGCTGGGGAGGGGCCTGGCGGGTCAAGAGCCGGGACACCAAACTGGTCGAGGATATCAACACCGATGACGGCAACCGCAACTTCGACAAGGGCGACATGATCAACAACCTGTTCAGCGCCATCATGGACATCGAACTGCGCTACAAGGACACCTACGGTTTTTTTATCCGCCCCAAGGCCTTCTACGATTTCGCCTACCGCGACGGCAACAGCAACAGTTCGCCGATCACCAACAACAATGGTCCGGTCTGGGGCGGGCCACTGCGTAACAACGATGATTTCATGGATCAGACCAAGGATCAGCTTCGGGACAAGGTCGAGATCCTCGACGCCTATGCTTACGGCGAATTCAATCCCCTCGGGCACACTTTCAACCTCAGGGTCGGCCGCCAGGTGGTCAGCTGGGGAGAAAGCATCTTCCTGCTCAACAGCATTTCCAGCGCCCAGAGTCCGGTTGACGCCACCGCGGCCCACAACCCGGGGACCGAGCTTCGGGATATCTTTCTGCCCGTGGGCCAGGTCTACGGGCAGCTCGATCTGACCGACAATCTCACCCTGGAGGCCTATTACCAGTGGGAATGGGAAGAAAACCGCATCGATGAAGCCGGTTCCTATTTCAGCACCGACGACTACCTGTTCCGGGCCGGCAAGCGCTACCTGGTGCCGGTGGACCTCAGTTACGGCCTGGCCGCCTCGATCGATTCCACCGGCCGCGACCTGGCCAAGAACAGCGGCCAGTGGGGGGTCGCCCTGCGCTACCTGGTGCCGGCCCTGGACGATACCGAATTCGGGCTCTATTACGTCAATTACCATGACAAGATGCCGGAGATGATCGGCAGTTTCAGCGGCGGCACCCCGTACCTGGACTGGACGACCCTGGTTCCGGGTCCGGACGGTGAACTCTTAAACCTGGTCGATGGTTCGTCGTACAAGATTAAATACGCGCAGAATATCCATCTCATCGGCGCCAGCTTCGGTACCGTACTGTTCGACACCAACGTCAGCGGCGAGGTCAGCTACCGTTCCAATCAACCGGTAATGGTGGCCGATCCCAACAACATCCTGGGATTCAGCTACAACCGGGCCCATGCTCTCCAGGCCCAGCTTTCCTTCATTCATATCCTGAGCCAGCGCCTGGCTCTGATCTGGGATGACGCCACGCTGCTGGGTGAAGTCGGCTTCAACCAGGTGGACGGTGAAGATGGCGACCTGGTTGACAACAGCTTCGCCTGGGGAGGGACGGTCGAACTCGACATGACCTGGTTCAACCTGGTGCTGCCGAAACTGGATCTGACCATTCCCGTGGTCTACCAGTTCAACCCGCATGGCACTTCGCCGGTGCCGGGGACCTTTTCCGAGCACAGCGACAGCCTCGGCGTCAGCCTCAACTTTACCTATCGCAGCGTCTACCAGGTGGGCCTCGGCTATACCACCTACATCGGCAAGCCGGAAGACAACCCCTTGACCGACCGTGACTTTGTTTCGATTGATTTCAAATACACATTCTAAGCGGGTATGTTCATACACAGGGAGGAAAAAACATGAAAAAGATTGTCTTCATTACGGTTTTACTGTTGGCCCTGCTGGCGGCCGCCGCCATGGCCACCGCCAAGGTCACCCCGGAGGAAGCGGCCCAGTTGAAAACCACCCTGACCCCTTTCGGGGCCGAGAGAGCCGGCAACGCCGACGGCACCATTCCCGAATGGACCGGAGGACTGACCAAGATTCCCGCCGGCATCAGCTACCAGCCCGGGCACTATTATCCCGACCCTTTCAAGGATGACAAACCCCTGTATTCGATAACCGCCAAAAACCTGGCCCAGTATGCCGACAAGGTTACTCCCGGCCAGCAGGCCCTGCTGAAAAAATATCCCGACTACCGGCTCGATGTCTATCGCACCCGCCGGACCTTTGCCGCCCCTTTGTGGGTTTATGAAAACACCTACCAGAATGCCCTGCGGGCGGAGATGACCAAAGACGGGCTCGGGGTCAAGGAGGCTTACTGCGGTATTCCCTTTCCCCTGCCCCAGAGCGGCAATGAAATGATTTTCAACCACCTCTGCCGCTGGACCGGTGCCAGCCGGACCGGACCCTACGTTGCCGGCGTGGTCCTGCCCAACGGCACCTTTACCCCCGCCGGCGGCGGCGATGTCCAGGAAAACTACCCTTTTTACATCAAGGACGGCTCCTACAAGAACTTCAACGGCGAGATCTGGAACCTGCTGGTTGTCTACCAGCGGCCGGAGCGCCGCAAGGGGGAACTGCTGCTCGTCCGCGACCCTCTCAACCAGGCCCGGGACAAACGCAAGGCCTGGCAGTATTTCCCCGGCCAGCGCCGGGTCCGGCGGGCCCCGACCGTGGCCTACGACACCCCGGACGGCGACACCGGCGGCCTGGCGACCTACGACGACGCCTACCTGTTCAACGGCGCCATCGACCGCTTCAACTGGAAGATCATCGGCAAAAAGGAGATGTACATTCCCTATAACTGTCTCAAGTATCACAACGCTTCGATAAAAGAGGTTACCGGCAAGGGACATCACAATCCCGACATGGTGCGCTGGGAACTGCACCGGGTCTGGGTGCTTGAATCAACCATCCGCAAGGGGTCCCGGCACATCTATTCGAAACGGGTCTTCTACCTGGACGAGGACAGCTGGATCATTACCCTGGATGAATGCTACGACGGCCGCGGGGCGCTCTGGCGCACCTCGATAGGCTTTTCCTGGCCGCATTACAGTGTTCCCGGCAATTTTCTGGTTACGGTCCTGCACTATGATCTGCAGAAAGACTTCTACGCCATGGACGCGGCTCTCAACAGCCTCGGCCGCTACCTGGTCTATAACGTGAGCGAAGGAATCACCTCCGATCATTTTACCCCGAGATACATGCGCAAACTCGGCCGACGCTGATAATTTCTTACCGTGATACAGGTACTGACAAATGAAGATTGATAAAATTTTACCGGAAAGCCGGATAATGAAACGTTGGATGAAACTTGGGATGGCCTGCATTGCGGTGGCGCTGACGGGCCTGATGCTTTTCCCCGGTAGCGGCTCCGCCGTTGAGCAGCAGGCCGCGGTCCCCCTGAAACTGATGCCGATCCAGTTCGACCACGGCACCGGGGACTCGCGCCGGGAACTCGCCACCGGCGAAAAACTGGATGTCAGTATGCAACTGGAGGTCGACGCCGAGGCCGCCGCGGCCCTGCTTCCGACCTGGCAGGGGAAAGACGGGAAAACCTACGGCTACCGGCCGTGGCCGATCGGCCCCCACGGCAAGCCGGTCCTGCTGGTAAATTACACCCAGGAAAGGGATGTCAAATACATGGCCGGCGGTGGTTACAACGAGATTGAATTCTATCTGTCGGCGGAATTTGTCGGGGAAAGGGAATGGAATTACAAAGGGGAAAAATATGACGGAGCCTATGGCTATGTCGGCATTCTCCTGCTTCCTTCACGCCTGATTCCCCTGATCTTCGGCCGCGAGGTCCTGGGCACGCCGAAATACCTGGCCGATGTCAAGAACCTGGTTTTAGGCAAGCTGTTTCCCGAAGACAAGTCCGAAAGCGGCTGGTTCGAGGCCCTGGACAAGCATGACTTAGCCTTTATCGCCGGCTC
Organism: Pseudomonadota bacterium; assembly: GCA_015486445.1. Lineage (GTDB taxonomy): Bacteria > Desulfobacterota > Anaeroferrophillalia > Anaeroferrophillales > Tharpellaceae > JAADEO01. Next base: position 6,298 of record WFRT01000126.1, read on the forward strand.
CCTGCGCCATATCGTCCCGGTTCCTTATGACGTTCTCAAGCAGCCCCTGCCCAGGCATGAACCGCTGCCGGCCAAAAAAGGCTGGGGCCGGGCCCGGCGCTTCGAACCCGGGTTCAAGGTTATGCTCTGGAAGTATATCCCCTCGGTAAACTGGAATTCCGGCCGGCCGGATCTGAGCTACAACATGGCTGCGGCCCTGGCTGAGAATGACGAGGTCAAGGATTTTTCTCAGCCCCGGGCCGGCGACGGCAATCTCATTTTCCCGCATCCGCTTAAGTTCAAGGACGATCCGGCAATCTTTGCCGCCGTCAAGGCGATCAGGCAACTGGTTGAAAAACACGGCCGGCCCTTTCCCGGCAACGTGCTGATCCGCCATTACAGCAATGCCTACCGGGCTCAGGACATGCATGTCATGGATGGCCCGCAGCTGCCCCCGGCCCTGGACGGTCAATAGTTGCACCCCGGCTAAAATCGGACTGCGCCTTTATCCGGGCCGCCGGCGGTCCGGATAAAGGCCCTTGCAAATCGGCAAACAATTTAAATTGATGGCGGTGGCAAAACCATGGGAAACATGACAAGTGACAAGTTTGGTTTTTCCGGTCCCGTTTGGACGCCGCTGTACCCGGCGCCTCCCTGGCCGATACCTGAAAGCGAAAACCTGCTGATGTTCTACGAGGCCGATCCCGAAGCGGTCCTCGAGGCCCTGCCCGCGGGCTGCGAGTTGCTCGGCGACCGGCCCATCGTCCAGGTGCTGATCAACCATTCCCTCTCCGGAACGGCGGGCGATCATTACGGCAACTATATCTTCCCCCAGTGTAAATTTGCCGGCAAACCCTATGCCTATGAATATTTTCTCATGGTCAGCAACGATGTCGCCATGGCCATGGGCCGCGAGGTCTGGGGAGATGCCAAGAAGCTTTGCCATACCGAGTGGCACCGGGAAGGCAACGAACTGTTTACCACGATCGAGCGTCCCCGCGGACTGCGCCTGGTGACCACCCATTTCCGTTTCGAGCGGCAGTGTACGCTTGAAGACCTGGCCTGTGATCTTTATCCCGGCCTCTGCCTGAAATACATTCCCTCCAGCGAAGGCATAAAACCCGTGGTTCACCAGTATGTCGAGGACAGTTTTGCCCTCCAGCCGCTGCCCGGCGGCAACCTCGAGATCTGGGCCGGAACCGGTTCGCTCTGGATGGACGCCCTGACCGAGGTTATCCCCATCTACCGACTCAGGCCGAAAAAGATGCTGGGAGCCTATTATATCAAGTGCGGCTTCAAGCTTGGTTATGGTACTGTTTTAAAAGATTTTCTTTCCAACGATCAATCCTGACAACCGGGGCAACAGGTTTGCGGGCTTGCGGGCGGTTTTCAACGGTTAAAAACTTGCTCTTAGGTCTCGAACGGGGCTCTTATTCCGTCCTCCGCGGATTTTCCCATCCTCCTTGCCAGAAACCGTCCGCGAGCCCGCAATGCAGACCTGAAACCCGGTTTCCCGCAGGCGCAAAAATCTGCGACGCCCGAATTCTCTACTGCAACTGCGCCAGCACCACCCCCCCCGGCAGCAGGGACTTTCAAGATTATCGGCAAAGGCTCCCAGTACACGGCCGCCGGCCGGGCCTGAGGCTGGCGATGTATATCCATCACACCGACGCCGTCTAGGAATACACCTGCGACCATTAAAAGCCGCATCGGTCACCTCAAAGCATAAAAAAATCCCCCGGTTTTCGGCCGGGGGATTTGGGTTTCCGTTTGTGAGGCTTTTTCAGCCGGTTCAGCCCTTCCTGGAGCGCTTGCGGCCGTAGCCCGCCAGGCCCAGCAGGCCGATGCCCATCAACAGGAGCGTGGCAGGCTCGGGTACGGGGGCGGGAGCAGCAGTAGCTGTTAAGCTTGCTTGCTCCAAGCGAAAGTCGTTGGTCACAGGTACGTTAGTAGCAAAAACTATTGCGTCAAATTTCCCATCTTGAAGATAGCTGAGGTAACCTTCACTGCTTAAATCAATTTGTAAATGTGCATATTCTTTCTCTATGTAATCAGGATCAGAA
>WFRT01000127.1 GCA_015486445.1 Pseudomonadota bacterium
AGGGGGTTTACTACCACCTGCGCGAGGTGCGGGTCGACGATGTCAGTGGCTACCAGCCGGGAGATGTCTTTACGGCTGAGCTTTTCAGCCCCGGCAATCTGGTCACCGTGACTGCCAAGTCCAAGGGTAAAGGGTTTGCCGGTGTCATGAAGCGCTGGGGATTTCGCGGCCAGCCAGCCTCGCACGGGGCCCACAAAAACCACCGTTCCGGCGGTTCGGTCGGCACCTCGGCCTATCCCGGGCGGGTGGTCAAGGGTAAGAAGATGGCCGGGCAGATGGGTAACAAGAAGATTACGGTCAAGAACCTGACCGTGGTCCAGGTCAAGCCCGAGGACGGCTTGGTGTTGGTCAAGGGCGGAGTGCCGGGAGCCAAGAACGGTCTCGTAACGATCAAGAAAATCAAGTAAGTTTAACGATATTTCCGGTTTTTACCTAAGGAAATGGTCGGAGAATAATATGGCCAAAGTTGATGTTTACAATCTAGAGAAAGAGAAGGTCGCTGAGACCGAGATCGCCGATTCGGTGTTCAATGCGGAGATCAAGGCGCACCTGGTGCGGGACGTGGTGGTCTGGCAGCTGGCCAAGCGCCGTCAAGGTACGGCCGCGGTCAAGAACCGGGCCCGGGTCAAGGGCGGCAGCGCCAAGCCCTGGCGCCAGAAAGGCACGGGCCGGGCCCGGGCCGGGACCAGCCGGTCGCCGATCTGGCGCGGCGGTGGCACGATCTTCGGCCCCCAGCCCCGGGACTACGGCTATCGCCTGCCCAAGCGGGTCCGGCGCCAGGCCCTGATTTCGGTGCTCTCCCAGAAATTCCAGGAAGGCAAGCTCTTTGTTGTCCAGGATTTCGACCTCGAAGAGATCAAGACCAGGAAGGTGGCCGAGATTCTCAACAAGTTCGGCGTCGAAAAGGCCATGCTGGTGGCCGAGGACAACCGCAACCTGGAACTTTCGGCCCGCAACCTGCCCGGCGCCATGGCCGTCAGCCAGAGCGGGGTAAATGTTTTCGATCTGCTCAAGTATGATTACCTGATGCTTTCCGACGCATCTTTGAAGAAGATTGAGGGGGCTTTGCAGAAATGATACCCAGCAACTACTACGACATCATCCGCTACCCGGTGATGACTGAAAAGAGCATGGAAGCCTACCAGGTTCACCGTCAGTGCACCTTTGAGGTCGATCGCCAGGCCAACAAGGTCGAGATTCGCAAGGCGGTGGAAAAGCTGTTCAAGGTCCAGGTCGAGGAGGTTCGGACGGTTCGAACCAAGGGCAAACGCAAACGGGTCGGTCGGACTCTGGGGCGCAAGCCGGACGGCAAGAAGGCGATTGTCACCCTCAAGCCGGACCAGAAAATTGAAATCTTTGAAGGTGTATAGACTTTTTTAGGGTATAGCAATGGCACTGAAAAAATATAATCCGACATCGCCGGGACGGCGTTTCCAGACTTCTTCCTCCTTCGAGGAGATCACTACCGAAAAGCCGGAAAAGAGCCTGCTGGCGCCGCTCAACAAGAAGGCCGGGCGCAACAGCAACGGCCGGATCACGGTGCGCCATCGCGGCGGCGGCTCCCGGCGCAAGTACCGGGTCATCGATTTCAAGCGTGACAAGGTGGGAATCAGCGCGGTTGTCAAGACCATCGAGTACGATCCCAACCGTTCGGCCCGGATCGCCCTGCTCCAGTATGCCGACGGCGAAAAGCGCTACATCCTGGCGCCGCTTGGGATCAAGGTCGGCGACCAGGTCGAGGCCGGGGACAATGTCGATATCAAACCCGGCAACTGTCTGCCGCTCAAGAACATGCCGCTGGGCAGTATCATCCACAACATCGAGATGAAAATCGGCAAGGGCGGCCAGCTCGTGCGCAGCGCCGGCAACTATGCTCAGCTGATGGCCAAGGACGGCCACCTGGTGCAGATCAAGATGCCCTCCGGCGAGGTTCGCTACATTCACAACCTCTGCCGGGCCACCCTGGGTCAGCTCAGCAATCCCGAACACGATAACATCTCGCTCGGCAAGGCCGGCCGCTCCCGCTGGCTGGGCCGGCGGCCCAAGGTTCGGGGCGTGGCCATGAACCCGGTCGATCATCCCCATGGCGGCGGCGAGGGCAAATCCTCGGGCGGACGCCACCCGGTAACCCCCTGGGGGGTGCCGACCAAGGGCCACAAGACCCGCAAGAACAAGGCGACCGACAAGGATATAGTCAAACGCCGCAGCCGTTAATCGAAGTTTCCCGGTCCGGGCTGCATCCGGCCGGTCGTTAGAGAATATAATTTTACTTGATATAAAAGAAGGCAAGTCAGGACAGGAGGCCGCAAGTGGCGCGTTCAGTTAAAAAGGGACCCTTTATCGATCAGCACCTGCTCGACAAGGTTGAAAAACTGGTTAACAGCAACAACAAGACCATCAAAACCTGGTCACGGCGTTCAACCATCTTCCCGGAGATGGTGGGGTATACGATAGCGGTTCACAACGGCAAGAAGTTCATCCCGGTTTTCATTACCGAGGAAATGGTTGGCCACAAGCTGGGTGAGTTTTCGCCGACCCGGACTTATTACGGACATGCCGCCGACAGAAAGTCCAAACGTAAATAGATTGCAGATTAACTAATTCCGAAAAAGGAGTTCAGGCATGCAGGTCCAGGCTAAACTGAGACATTACCGGATGGCGCCCCGCAAGACCCGTCTGGTTACCGATATGATCAAGGGGATGGACGTTGAGCAGGCCCTCAACGTGCTCAAGGTGACCCGGAAGAAATGTGCCCCGGTCATCCATAAACTGGTGGAGTCGGCGGTATCCAATGCCGACCAGCGCGGCGACATGGATGTCGACGCGCTCTATATCCGCAAGGCCTACGTCGACGAGGGGCCGACCATGCGGCGTTTCATGCCCCGGGCCATGGGCCGGGCTACCCGGATCAACAAGCGCAGTTGCCATATCACCGTGGTGCTTGATGACGAGCGGGATTGAGATCTTTAAGCTGGTTTTTAACTAAACCCTGAAATTTTACCAAAAGTTGCAAAACAGCACATTCACGATGTGCAGGAGATGAGTCTTGGGACAGAAAGTTAATCCGATTGGCTTGCGTTTGGGGATTGTCAAAACCTGGAATTCCTGCTGGTATGCGGACCGGGAGTACAAACAGTTCCTGCATGAAGATTTACGCCTGAAAAAGTATCTCAAAAAGAAGATGTACCATGCCGGAATCTCGAAGATCGAGATTGAACGGGCGGCCAAACGCATTCGGGTCAACATCTACGCGGCCCGGCCGGGGATTATTATCGGTAAGAAGGGAGCCGAGATCGAGGCTTTGAAAAAGGATCTCAGCAAGCTCGTCAAGGGCGAGATCTTTATCAATATCAACGAGGTCAAACGGCCCGAGACCGACGCCCAGCTGATTGCCGAGAACGTGGCCCTGCAGCTCGAGCGGCGGGTGGCCTTCCGACGGGCGATCAAGCGCAGTGTCGGGATGGCCATGAAGCTTGGCGTGCAGGGCATCAAGATTGCGGTTGCCGGCCGTCTCGGCGGGGCCGAGATTGCCCGCAGCGAATGGTACCGGGACGGGCGCGTGCCCCTGCATACCCTGCGGGCCGACATCGATTACGGTTTTGCCGAGGCCAATACGACCTACGGGATTATCGGGGTCAAGGTCTGGGTTTTCAAGGGCGAAATCGTGGTCGGCAAACAGGAACAGCTGGCCGCGGTAAAGGCATTATAGGAGAGACTGCAGCGGGCCGGCGGGGTCCGGCCGCAAGCCGGCAGTCACGAGATATCAACCAGGAAAAGATTACGAGCCGGTCTCGCCGGAAGCGCGCGGGGCCCGGGCCATCTAGAAAACCAGAGGTATTGTCATGTTAATGCCAAAAAAGGTTAAATGGAGAAAGCAGCAGAAGGGCCGCATCAAGGGGATGGCGTCCGGCGGCTTTCGTCTTTCGTTCGGTGACTACGGCCTGCAGGCCCTGGAGGCCGGGCGGATCAGCAACCGCCAGATCGAGGCCGCCCGTATCGCCATCAACCGTCACATCAAGCGTGGCGGCAAGGTCTGGATCCGGATTTTTCCCGACAAGTCCTTAACCAGCAAGCCGGCCGAAGTCCGCATGGGTAAGGGTAAAGGCTCCCCGGAAAAATGGGTGGCGGTGGTCAAGCCCGGCCGGATTCTCTACGAAATGGAAGGGGTTCCGAAAGAGGTGGCCTATGAAGCTCTGCGCCTTGCGGCCCACAAGCTGCCGATTCGGACCAAAACGGTGAGCCGGGAGGTGACGCTGTGAAAATGAGTGAAATCAAGGAAATGACGGCGGCGGAGCTGCAGACCAAGGAGGCTGAACTTTCTCAGGAACTGTTCAATCTGAGGTTTCAGAAAAGTATCAGCCAGCTTCACGACACGGCCCGCCTGGGCAAGGTGAAGCGGGACCGGGCCCGGATTCTGACCCGGATCAAGGAACTCGAGAAAGCGGTTTGAGGCCTACGGCCGAAACCCTTGTAAAAGTCGCATAGGACGAAAAAAACTGGATGGCGGAGCGGGTTTGCGAAGTCATCGAAGCAGTGTAACTTTAAGGAATACCGATGCAGAACAGCAGCCAGAGAAATAAACGGACGATGGTTGGGATCGTAACCAGTGACAAGATGGACAAGACCGTAGTGGTTCAGGTCTCGACCAAGGTTAAGCATCCGACCTATAAAAAGTACATTCGCAGAAGTAAGAAGTACAAAGCCCATGATCCGCTCAACCAGTGCACCATCGGTGATGCCGTGGCAATTACGGAGTGCCGGCCCCTGAGCAAGGACAAGTGCTGGCGGGTGAGCCGGGTTGTGGCGCGGGCGATCAAATAGCGACGTTTGTGTCTCCATCACGCGGTAGAGACGGTAAGATCTATTACTGGGAGAAGATAAAATGATTCAGGTTGAGACGCTCCTTGATTCGGCTGACAATTCCGGGGCGAAGAAGATGTTGTGCATCAAAGTGTTGGGTGGATCCCGCCGGCGTTATGCCCGGGTCGGGGATGTGATCAAGGTCTCGGTCAAGGAGGCGATGCCCAACTCCAAGGTCAAGAAGGGCGACGTCATGGAAGCCGTGGTCGTGCGGACGGCCAAGGAAGTGCGTCGGCCGGACGGCAGCTACATCAAATTTGACTGTAATTCGGCGGTCTTGATCAATGCCCAGCGGGAGCCGATCGGAACCCGTATTTTCGGCCCCGTGGCCCGGGAACTCAGGGCGCGTAATTTTATGAAAATCGTATCCCTGGCACCCGAAGTACTGTAAGGGCTGGGCGGATATTACAGGTATTGGAGAAGTTGCCATGATGCGACTGAAAAAAGATGACAAGGTGATGGTCATCGCCGGCAAGGACAAAGGTAAAACCGGCAAGGTGAAAATGGTTCTGCATGAAAAGAACCGGGTAATCGTCGAAAAGCTCAACCTGGTCAAGAGGCATACCCGGCCGGGCATGGACCAGACCCAGGGCGGGATCATCGAAAAAGAGGCCTCGATTCACCGTTCCAACGTCATGCTCTACTGCGAAAAATGCAGCGAGCCGGTGCGTTGCGGAGTGCGTCAATTGAACGATAACACGAAAGCTCGCTACTGTAAAAAGTGCGAAGAGCTTTTTGATAAGCAGTAGAACCCGGAGGGCAGAGCTAGATGGGCTTGTTTAAGGAAAAATACGAGCAGGAAATTGTGCCGGCCATGCAGAAGAAATTCGGCTATGGCAATATCATGGAAGTTCCGCGTCTCGAGAAGGTGGTGGTCAACATGGGGCTCGGCGAAGCCGTCCAGAATGCCAAGATTCTCGAGTCTGCGGTCAAGGAGATGGCGGCGATTACCGGTCGCAAGCCGGTGATTACCAGGGCCCGCAAATCGATTGCCCAGTTCAAGCTCCGTGAAGGCATGCCGATCGGCTGCATGGTGACCCTGCGGCGCGAGGTCATGTACGAGTTTCTCGAGCGGCTGATCAGCGTGGTGCTGCCCCGGGTGCGTGATTTCAAGGGGATTCCCGGCAAGGCTTTCGACGGCCGCGGCAATTACTCCCTGGGGTTCCGTGAACAGGTGGTTTTCCCCGAGATCGATCTCGAGAATGTCGACAAGGTCAAGGGTATGAACATCGCCGTGGTGACCACGGCCAGGACCGATGAAGAGGGGCGTGAGCTGCTGCGGCTGTTCGGTTTTCCGTTCCGTAAATGATATCTTGCCGGAAGTATGCCGGAGCAGAATCCGGCGCCGGTGATCCAGGAGAAGATTGATGGCGAAAAAGTCAATGATGATCAAGGCCGCGCGGGCCAAGAAGTTTTCCGTGCGGGAATATAACCGCTGTCCCCTGTGCGGGCGTCCCCGGGGCTACTATCGCAAGTTTGGAATGTGCCGGATCTGTTTCCGGACCCTTTCTTCCCGGGGTGATATTCCCGGAGTGGTGAAATCCAGCTGGTAGCCGCAGTTTGGTTGGCGCGGACGCAGGGTGCTGGAAACGGGATGACGGGAAGAGAGCTTCGGCGCCGGCGGCCGGTCCCCGGGAGGGGCGGAGCGCGGCCGGCAAGATGGCTGCGACGCCATCATCCCTGCAGAGTTAAACTTTTTTCAGAAGGTGAGTAGAATGTCGGCAAACGATCTGATCGCTGATATGTTGACCAGAATTCGTAATGCGAATATGGCTAAGTTTGAGAAGGTTGATGTCATTCTGACCAAGATGAACCAGAGCCTGGCGGAGATTCTCCAGGAGGAGGGCTATATCCGCAGCTACCAGGTCGTCAAGGACAAGGATGATGTCCAGGGCGTTTTGCGTCTCTATCTTAAATATGACGAGACCGGGCGGCCGGTTATCAACGGACTCAAACGGGAGAGCCGTTGCGGCCTGCGGTGCTATGTCAAGCACGACGAAATCCCGGTGATCCGCAACGGTCTGGGAACCAGTATCCTGTCGACCTCCAAGGGGGTGGTCAGCGGTGAGCAGGCGGCCCGGCTGCATGTCGGTGGTGAGTATATCTGTTCTGTCTGGTAAACAGCTTTTCAAGCTAGTTGGTCGGAGATAAAAGAATGTCTCGAATTGGAAAAAAAGAAATTCCGCTGCCCCAGGGAGTCGAACTCTCGGTGGCCGGGGGAACGGTTAAAGTCAAAGGCCCCAAGGGCACTCTCGAACAGTCCCTGGTTGACCGGGTTGCGGTTGAGGTTGAGGACGGAGTGGTCAAGGTTACCAGGGTTGCCGAGGATCGGCGCTCACGCTCCTTCCATGGCCTGATGCGCTCTTTGATCGCCAACATGGTGACCGGGGTTTCCACCGGTTTCAGCAAGACCCTGGAGATCAACGGGATCGGTTACAAGGCCGATGTCAAGGGTGACACCCTGAACCTGGCGCTCGGCTTTTCTCATCCCATTGCCTACCCGATTCCGAAGGACATCACGATTTCGGTGGACCGGGAAAAGGTCGTGGTGCAGGGGGCCGACAAGCAGAAGGTCGGGGCCGTGGCCGCCGACATTCGGGCTTTTCGCCCGGTCGAGCCCTACAAGGGCAAGGGAATCAAGTATATTGACGAACATGTCATTCGTAAAGCTGGCAAGGCCGGCAAGTAACCGGTCAAGCGGTTTTTTTGAGGTGATGCGGTGGATATGAAAGCAAGAAAAAGAGTTGTGCGGGTAAAGAAAAAACGGAAGATCCGGGGAGTCATCAGCGGCAGTGCCGAGCGGCCGAGGCTTTCGGTTTTCAAGTCCGCCCGGCATATCTATGTCCAGGCGATCGACGATGTCGCGCAGCGGACCATGGCTATGGCTTCGAGCCTGGAAAAGGATTTTTCCCTGGCTTCGGGAGGCAACAAGGCGGCGGCCAAGGAGATTGGGCGCCTGATTGCCGAGCGCCTGCAGGCCAACAATATCAAGGAAGCAGTATTTGACCGCAATGGTTTCATCTACCATGGACGGATCAAGGAAGTGGCGGATGGCGCCCGGGAAGCCGGGCTCAAATTCTAACTGACTTGACTTGAACTAGAACTGGTATATTCGGAGGTGAGGCTTGGAAAAGCCCAGATTTCAGGAAAGTGAAGTAACCGAACGGGTTGTCAAGATCAACCGGGTTGCTAAGGTGGTTAAAGGTGGCCGGCGTTTCAGCTTCAGCGCCCTGGTGGTGGTCGGCGACGGCAAAGGCAAGGTCGGTTTTGGTCTCGGCAAGGCTAACGAAGTTCCCGAGGCGGTGCGCAAGGGAACCGAAGCCGCCAAGCGGGAAATGGTTGACGTGGCCCTCGAGGGGACGACGATTCCTTTCCAGGTGGTTGGCAATTACGGGGCCGGCAAGGTTCTGTTGCGGCCGGCTTCTCCCGGTACCGGGGTGATCGCCGGCGGCGCCGTACGGGCCGTGCTGGAATCGGCCGGAGTCAAGGATATCCTGACCAAGTGCATCGGCTCCAACAATCCCCACAACGCGGTTCGGGCCACCCTGGATGGTTTGCTGCAGCTGCAGAGTGCGGATCAGGTTTCCCGGTGCCGCGGCAAGCGGATCAAGCTGGGCAACTAGGCCGGAAAATTCAAGCGGAGAGAGGGAGCAAAAATGAGTGCCCTTAAGATAACACTGAAAAGAAGCTGTTGCGGCCGTCAGCTCAAGCATCGGCGCACGGCCCAGGCCCTGGGTCTGCGCAAGATCCGGCAGACGGTAATCAAGGAAGACACTCCCCAGATTCGGGGCATGGTGCGGAAAATTTCTTACCTGATCGATGTTGAAGAGGTCTGACATCTGTCAGCCGACGATATAATAAGAGGAAAGCAATGGTTGATTTAGCTTCGTTGCCCGCGGATCGCGGGGCTGCCAAGAAGAGGAAAAGGGTTGGTCGCGGCATCGGTTCCGGTTACCATAAAACTGCGGGCCGGGGTCACAAGGGCCAGAAGTCGCGTTCCGGCGGCAGCATCCACCCCTGGTTCGAGGGGGGGCAGATGCCCCTCCAGCGGCGGGTTCCCAAGCGTGGGTTCACCAATATTTTCCGGCGTGAATTCGCCATTGTCAATGTTCACCAGCTCAACTGTTTCGAAGATGGCAGCGTGGTTGACGCCGCCGCCCTGCAGAAGCAGGGAGTGGTCAACCAGGGTGAAACCCGGGTCAAACTGCTGGGCAGCGGCATCCTGAACCGCAAGCTCACGATTCGGGTTGCCGCCTGCAGCGCCACTGCGGCCGAGAAGGTCAAGCAGGCCGGCGGCAGCGTCGAAGAGGAGGCCTAAGTTGCTTAAGGGCATTGAGAACATCGGTAATATACCGGAGCTCCAGAAGCGGCTGGGCTGGACCTTTTTCCTGCTCTTTGTCTATCGCATCGGCATCCATGTGCCGACCCCGGGGATCGACGCCCAGGCCCTGGCCGCCTTTTTTGCCCAGGCCAAGGGAACCCTGCTGGGCATGTTCGACATGTTTTCGGGCGGCGGCCTGAGCAAGCTGTCGGTTTTCTCCCTGGGGATCATGCCCTATATCAGTGCCTCGATTATTATCGAACTGCTGGCCATGGTCGTCCCGACCCTGGAACGCCTCAAGAAAGAGGGCGAGGCGGGCCAGCGCAAGATCATCCGTTACACCCGCTACGGCACCCTGATCCTGAGCCTGATCCAGAGCTTCGGGATCGCCGTGGGCCTGGAAAGCATGCAGGGCCCGGCCGGCGAGATGGTGGTCATGTTCCCGGGCTGGGGTTTTCGCCTGCTGACCGTTATCACCCTGACCACCGGCACCGCGTTTATCATGTGGATCGGGGAACAGATTACGGAGCGGGGCATCGGCAACGGGATTTCGCTGATCATCTTCGCCGGCATCATCGCCCGGGCCCCGGCCGCCATCATCAATACCATCCGCCTGGTCAAGACCGGTGAAATGAGCCTCTTTCTGCTGCTTTTCATTGTCATCCTGATGGCGGTGACGATTGCCGCGATCGTTTTCATGGAGATTGCCCAGCGGCGGATTCCGATCCAGTACGCCAAGCGGGTCCAGGGCCGGCGCATGGTCGGCGGCCAGAGTACCCATCTGCCCTTAAAGATCAATACGGCCGGGGTTATCCCGCCGATCTTCGCTTCGTCGATCATCATGTTTCCGGCGACCATCGCCAATTTTATCAACATTCCGATCATGAAGAAGTTCTCGGCCGCTTTCGTGCCGAGCAGTATTTCTTACAACATTGTTTACGTTATCCTGATCTTTATCTTCTGTTATTTTTATACCGCGGTAACCTTCAAGCCTGATGATGTCGCCGACAATCTGAAGAAGTTCGGCGGCTACGTGCCCGGGATCCGGCCCGGCAAGCGGACGGCCGAGTATCTTGACAAGATCCTGACCCGGCTGACCTTCTGGGGCGCGGTCTACGTATCCATCGTCTGTGTTCTGCCGATGCTGCTGATCGGGAAGTTCAATGTGCCTTTCTTCTTCGGCGGTACCGCCCTGTTGATCGTCGTCGGGGTCGGCATCGACACGATCCAGCAGATCCAGTCGCATTTGATGGCCCGCAACTATGAAGGCCTGATGCGCAAGGCCGGCGGCAGCCGCCGGCGCTAGTTACATAGTGTTTCGACCTGTTGCTTTACGGGCAGGTGCGGTTATTATTCAACAGCTTGGAAAAAGGAGAATGTCATGAACCTGATTTTGTTGGGACCTCCGGGAGCCGGTAAAGGAACCCAGGCGAAAAAGATGATCGAGGCCCTCAAGATACCTCAGATTTCTACAGGTGACATTCTCCGTGCGGCCGTCAAGGAAGGCACGGAGATGGGGATCGAGGCCAAGAAATACATGGATGCCGGCAAACTGGTGCCCGATTCTGTGGTCATCGGCATTATCGACGACCGCCTCAAGGAGGCCGACTGCGAAAAAGGCTTTATCCTGGATGGCTTCCCGCGGACCGTGGACCAGGCTTCCTCCCTGGATGAAATGCTGCAGAAGAGCGGCCGCAGGATCGACCACGTGGTCAGCATCGAAGTTCCGGATGCCGATCTCCTGGCCCGTCTGACCGGGCGCTGGATGTGCACCTGCGGAGCCAGCTTTCACAAGATCTTCAATCCGCCGAAGGTTGACGGCATCTGTGATCTCTGCGGCGCCAAGCTCTACCAGCGGGATGACGACAAGGAAGAGGCGATCAAGGTGCGGCTTGAAAACTATCACAAGCAGACCGCGCCGCTGATCGAGTATTACAGCGGCAAGGGCCTGTTGCGCTCGATTGACGGGACCGGCACCCCGGATGCCATCTATGCGGCGATCATGGCCGTGGTCAATGGATGATTGTTCTTCGCTCCCGGCGTGAAATCGAAAAACTCCGGGCTGCCAACCAGATGGTGGCCGGGGTTCTCGAACTCTTGAGAAAAAAGGTTAAACCCGGGATTACGACGGCGGCTCTCGATCGGCTGGCCGAGGATGCCATAGTCAGCCAGGGGGCCCGCCCGGCCTTCAAGGGCTATGCCGGTTTCCCGGCGACCCTGTGCACTTCGATCAACCATGAGATCGTGCACGGCATTCCTTCCCCCCGGCGCAAACTCAGGGAAGGGGATATAATCAGCATCGATGTCGGGGTCTGTCTTAATGGTTATTACGGCGATGCGGCGATCACCGTGCCGGTCGGTGAGGTCTCTCCCGCGGCCCGGCGCCTGATCGAAGTAACCCGGACCTGTCTTGACCGGGCGATTGCCCGGGCCTGTCCCGGGGAGCGCCTGCACACGCTCTCGCACAGTGTTCAGGAGTATGCCGAAAGTCACGGTTTCGGCGTGGTCCGTGATTTTGTCGGCCACGGGATCGGCACCGAACTGCACGAGCCGCCCCAGATTCCCAATTACGGCCGCCCCGGCACCGGGCTGTTGCTGAAAAGCGGCATGGTGCTGGCGATCGAGCCGATGATCAACCAGGGGACCTGGGAAGTCGAGGTTCTGAGTGACGGCTGGACGGCCGTGACCCGGGACCGGAAGCTTTCCGCTCATTTTGAACATACGATCGCGATTACAGACGACGGGCCTGAGATCCTGAGTTCTCTGCCCGGTTGACAGCGGCAGAAAACGGGATTCGTTTAAGGATTGGTAACTATTCAGCTAAATTCTATCTCCCCTCTTTCAGGAGGGGGCGGGGGTGGTTTTTCGGAGCGGTTTCGGAAAGATTTCGTTGTTTTTCCCAGCGAGCGGGAGCCCATAAGCATTGCAACTGTCTGAGCGTAGCGAGTTTTGCAATGCGGGCGAAACGAGCGTTAGGAAAAACAGAAATCTTAACGCCTAGCGAAGAAAAGCCGCGCCCGACCACGTATTCGGCTGAATAGTTACAAGGATTGTTTTTATTGCAGGTAATGAGGAGTATCATGGTGGTAGGGAAAGATGTCGAATAAAGAGGATGTGATTGAAGTTGAAGGGACGGTGGTGGAAACCCTGCCCAATGCGATGTTTCGGGTCGATCTGGAAAACGGCCATCGGGTTCTGGCCCATATCTCGGGTAAGATGCGGATGCATTTTATCAAGATCCTGCCCGGCGACAAAGTGACGATCCAGCTATCACCATACGATTTAACCCGCGGCCGGATAATCTACCGGACCCGTTGACCGGGAACCATCCCGGATATCACCTGAAGTGGAGTGGAAAATGAAGGTAAGAGCATCGGTTAAGAAGATTTGCGACAAATGCAAACTGATCAAGCGGCGTGGAGTCGTACGGGTAATCTGCGAGAACCCCAAACATAAGCAACGCCAGGGTTGATAAACAGAACACGGCAGTTTTAGGAGGAGAATCCATTGGCCAGAATCGCTGGGGTGAATCTGCCCCGTAATAAAAGAATTGTCATCGCCCTGACCTATATCTACGGTATAGGACGCAGCACCTCGGAAAAGATTCTTTCCGAGGTTGAGATTGATCCCAATACCAAGAGTGACGATCTCAATGACGAAGAGCTTGCCCGGATCCGTGAAAAGATTGAAAACACCTATAAAATCGAAGGTGATTTAAGGCGTGAAGTGACCACCAACATCAAGCGCCTGATGGATATCGGCTGCTACCGGGGCCTGCGTCACCGCCGCTCCCTGCCGGTTCGGGGACAGCGGACCAAGACCAACGCCCGGACCCGCAAGGGACCGAACCGCGGCCCGGTGTCAAAGAAGCGTAAATAGTTTGAACTAGGTAACTGGCAGCAGCAAAGGGCTGCTGGGAGGAAAAATGGCTAGACCAAGAGGCAGATCCGGCAAGAGCCGGGTAAAAAAGAATGTTCCGGCCGGGATCGCATATATTCTGGCGACTTTCAACAATACCAAGGTCACCTTTACCGATCCGCAGGGCAACGTGATCGCCTGGGCCAATGCCGGCGTGGTGGGTTTCAAGGGCTCCCGCAAGAGCACCCCGTTCGCCGCCCGGCAGACCGCTGAAGACGCCGCCCGCAAGGCGATGGATCACGGCATGCGGACGGTTGACGTCTATGTCAAGGGGCCGGGCTCCGGACGGGAATCGGCCATCCGGGCGATCCAGAGCGTCGGCATGACCATCAACGTTATCAGAGATATTACTCCCATTCCGCACAACGGGTGTCGTCCCCCGAAGCGGAGAAGAGTTTAGTCTAAGGAGGAAATTTTGGCACGATACAGAGAATCGGTCTGTCGCCAATGTCGGCGTGAAGGGGCTAAGCTGTTTCTCAAGGGAGACCGTTGCTACACTGAAAAGTGCGCCTTTGACCGGCGCGCCTACGCGCCGGGACAGCATGGCCAGAGAAGATCGAAATTTACCGAGTACGGGATGCAGCTGCGCGAGAAGCAGAAGGTGCGCCGGATCTACGGCCTGCTGGAGAAGCAGTTTCACGGTTATTTCGCCAAGGCCGACCGCCAGAAGGGGGTGACCGGTGAGAACCTGTTGATCCTGGTCGAGCGGCGGCTTGACAACATCGTCTACCGGATGGGTTTCACCAATACCCGGGCCGAGGCCCGGCAGCTGGTTTCCCACGGTCATTTCCTGGTCAACGGACGGCGGGTAAACATCCCCTCCTACCAGGTCAAGGTCGGCGATGTCGTCGAGGTGCGGGAGAAGAGCCGCAAGATGGAGCGGATCAGCGAAGCGCTGGCCGCCGCCGGGCGCCGCAGCCTGCCGGAATATCTCGAGGTTGACAAGGAGAAGGGCCGCGGGGTTCTGAAAGCCCTGCCCAAGCGCGAAGATATTTCTCAGTCGATCAACGAACAGCTGATCGTTGAATTTTATTCCCGCTAATTCTTAACTGGGGTCGCATATGTCATTGATATACAAGAACTGGCGTGAACTGATCAAGCCCTCGGAAGTAAAAGTTGATGATGCGACATTGTCTTCGACCTACGGCAAGTTCGTGGTTGAACCGATGGAGCGGGGGTTCGGCATCACCCTGGGCAATGCCTTGCGCCGGGTACTGCTATCCTCCCTGCAGGGGGCTGCGATCACCTCGTACCGTATCGACGGGGTCAACCACGAGTTTTCGGCTATTCCCGGGGTTCACGAAGATGTCACGATTGTTTCGCTGAACCTTAAGGGGGTGGCCTTGAAACTGCACAGCGAGGGCCCCAAGACCCTTTACATCGATGCCCGTGGCAATGATAAGAGAGAGGTTACGGCCGGTGATATCCAGACCGACGGCGATGTCGAGATCTTGAATCCCGAACACCATATCGCCACCCTTGAAGAGGGAGCGGCGCTGAAGGTGGTGATGATCGCCGAAACCGGCAAGGGTTATGTGCCGGCCGAGCAGCTCAAGGAGAGCCACGCCAGCCCGATCGGCACGATTGTTCTCGACGGGGTTTTCGCGCCGGTGATCAAGGTCAACTTCGTGGTCACCAATGCCCGGGTCGGGCAGCAGACCGATTATGACAAGCTGACCATGGAGATCTGGACCGACGGCAGCCTCGAGCCGACCGACGCCCTGGCCTACTCGGCCAAGATCCTGAAAGAGCAGATGTCGGTGTTCATCAATTTTGACGAGAATATCGAGCCGGTCGAGGTCGAAGAGACCGAGGTCGAAGAGAAGGAGATGATCAACGAGAATCTCTATCGCAATGTCAGCGAACTTGAGCTCTCGGTGCGTTCGGCCAACTGCCTGAAGAACGCCAATATCGAACTGATCGGTGAACTGGTCCAGAAGACCGAGGCCGAGATGCTGACGACCAAGAACTTCGGTCGCAAGTCCCTGCTGGAAATCAAGGATATCCTGGCCGGCATGGGGCTTTCCCTGGGCATGAAACTGCCTGATTTCGACCCCAGGAATGCCGAAATGATTAAGAAGGTAATGAGTGACGATTACGAAGGGTGAGGTTTTATACCGCACCGTTTTGACTAAAAGGAGAAGGTAACTTATGCGACACAGAGTATCCGGCCGGCGCCTGGGCCGGGGTCCCAGCCACCAGAAAGCCATGTTCCGGTCCCTCGCCGTGGCCTTGATTACCCATGAACACATCGAGACCACCGATGCCCGGGCCAAGGAGTTGCGCCGGGTTGCCGACCGCCTGGTCACCCTGGGGAAAAAGGGGACCCTCCATGCCCGTCGCCAGGCCTACAAATACCTCAACAACCACCAGGTGGTCAAAAAGCTGTTCGATGAAATTGCCCCGCGCTTTGAGAGCCGTCCCGGCGGCTACACCCGCCTGATCAAATCGCGGATCCGTTTTGCCGACCAGGCCCCGATGACCTTCGTCCGCTTTGTTGACGAGGCGTTGCCGGCCGCCGGCAAACAGGGTGAAACCGCCGCCCCGGAAACCGCCCCGGAAACTACTGCCCCAGTTACGGTCGAGGCCCAGGTCAAGGCCGCGGTCGAGGAAGAGCTCGAAGCCGGGTCGGACAGTGAAGGTGCGGAAGTTGGAGCCGGGGAAAGCCGTCAAGAGGACGAAGAAGCGGTGGCTGAGCAAAGCTCCGCAGCGGAAGAGGAGAACCCCGACAAGTAGGCTTTTTTGTCGGTCTTGAACAAGAGCAGAAAAAGCGGTTTCCGGCAGTTGATCGGGAACCGCTTTTTAATTGCCGCAACTTTCGGTCGGGCTTGACGGGCGGCGGGGAGAGTGCTACTTGTCTGACCATGCGTAAAGTTGATCTGAGAAGGCTGGCGACAGCCCGGGTCGGGATCGCCGGGGTAGGCGGCCTGGGTTCGCACGTGGCCGTGG
>WFRT01000128.1 GCA_015486445.1 Pseudomonadota bacterium
ACTATTCAGCCAAATCCGGGGTCGGGCGCGGCTTTTCTTCGCTAAGCGTTAAGATTTCTGTTTTTCCACGCGCTCGCTTCGCCCGCATTGCAAAACTCGCTTACGCTCAGACAGTTGCAATGCTTATGGGCTCCCGCTCGCTGGGAAAAACGACGAAATCTTTACGAAACCGCTCAGAAAAACCACCCCCGCCCCCTCCTGAAAGATAGGGAGATAGAATTTAGCTGAATAGTTACCGCAATCTTTGAGTGCCTTGCCGGTGGTGTTTCCTTTTTGAGAAAAAGATTTAAGGTGCGAGTCGCTGGTTTGCGGATGGCAAAGATATGAATATTAGACTTTTATCATATTTTTCTTGCATAAAGAATTAGAAGCTGTTAATATCCCCTATCTCAAATGATGGATTGACGGACAAGCAAGTCAGATCGGCCGTGATTCCTGTTGCAGGATTGCGGAATTAATTAAAGTTATCGGGTTTAATGTACATTATTTCAAATTGTTAAGAGGAGGAAAAAAATGGTTAAGAAATTAGGAATCGTACTTGCATTCCTGCTGATGGTGGCGATGGCCGTGCCGGCCCTGGCCGCTGATGTCAAGATCAAGGGCGACTTCAACAACCGTTTCATGGTCTACACCAACCACAATGACTGGCTGGCCAGCGAAAAAGGTGTTCTGCATGACGGCAGCGTTGACGAGACCTGGGGTGAGGCCAAGTACCGGATGTGGTTTGACGCTTCGACCAACGACGGCAACGTCAAGGGCGTCTGGGCCTGGGAAATCGGCGGCCTCGAATATGGTAAGCCCGGTTCTGTTGGCAAAAGCGTGGGCGGCAGCTATTCCGGTGATGCCATCAACATCGAAACCCGCTGGCTCTATACCGACTTCCAGCTGCCCTGGGCCTGCAACAAGGCCCGCATCCGCATGGGTCTGCAGCCCTTCTCGGTCAACAGCTACCTCTGGCAGGAGACCATCATGGGGGTTTCCGCCAATGTCGCCGCCGGTCCGGTTGACCTGACCTTCGCCTGGGTGCGCCCCTACCGCGACCCGGTCAAGGACGACAAGAGCGACGTCGAAGATCTCGATTCTTTTTACGCCCGGGCCAACTTCAAGCCGGCCGACGGCGTCAAGATGGGGGTTTTCGGCATTTACATGACTGGCGACGGTGACCAGGACAAACCTTCGACCATCACTTCGCAGTACTATGAAGTCAAAAACTTTGCCAACCACTACGATCTCGATCTCTGGGCTTTCGGTGTCGACGGCAAGGCCAACATCGACACGGTTTTCATCAACTGGGATCTGATTTACGAAACCGGCAGCATTGACAATGCCAACTTCGCCCAGAGTTACAACGGCAAGATCTACAATCCCGAAGGTCGGGCCGACGAAGATTTCGACGTCAGCGCCTGGCTCGCCCATGTCGATGTCGGCGTCAATCTCGGCAGCCTGAAACTGACCGGCACCGTGCTCTACACCTCGGGTGACGATGACGGCTCCGATTCCGATTTCGACGGCTTCCTGGCGGTGGACATCGACCGGACCGACAGTATCTGCCTGATGGAAGGCGGCTACACCGACGATGACTACTACACCGAGAAAGACTACATGCTCGACAAAGGTCTCTGGCTCTTCAAGGGTGCGGCCGATTACAAGGCCAGCAAGAAACTGGCTGTCGGTGGCGCCCTCATGTACATGATGACCGCCGAAGATATCGAGTACCTCGACAATTACGGCAAGAAGCAGAAAGATGACAGCCTCGGGATCGAAGTCGATGCCTACCTGAAGTACAAAATCTATGACAACCTCGAGTTCGCGGTCAACGCCGGTTATCTCTTCGCCGACGACGCCATGGACTTCTGGGAAGTTGACCGGGACGGCAGCAGCGACGAAGACATCTTCATCAGCACCGCCCGTGTGCGCTACAAATTCTAAAAGCTTTACCGGATAGAACCTGTTAAAAGGGAAAGCGCCTTCATGGCGCTTTCCCTTTTTTTTGCCTTTTTACTTGAGCTGTCAGGGTAAAAGGGCTATAAACCTGCCTTGCCGTCTCCCGGTTGCTGCAACCTGGAAGATTATTGCCCCACAGGCCCGGGCTCAAGCTGATCAAACCTTTTCGTGAGTTGATTGATGTTACAGATGATGAACCGTATGAAGAAAATATATCGCCGGATTGTTTTCGGCCTGGTGGTTGGCGTTCTGGTTTTTCTTTCCTTGCCGCAGCCCTCCGGGGCCGTGGCCCCGGCCGCCCGTTTCAGTCCCCTGTCCGGCTACCTCGTCCAGGCTGGTCCCCAGGGCCTGCTGATCGACTGCGGCCGCCGCAAAGGGGTTGAAATCGGGGATTTGTTCGTGGTCCTCCAGCCCGGCGGCCCGCCTCTCGTTCACCCGGTGACCGGCAAACCGATGGGGGTCCAGGAACGTCGACTGGCAACCCTGAAAGTGGTTCGGGTCGAGGCCGACTACTCAATTTGCCGCCCCCTGCGGCGCTATCTCCAGGTTCCCCTGCGGCGGGGCCTGCCGGTCCGGCGCTTCGCCCTGATGGCGGCCCTCTTTATCGATCTCAACGGCAACGGAGCGGCTCTTTTTTCCCGGGTCCGGGAAATGCTTTCCGGGCTTGACTGGGCCGACTACAACCTCGGATTGCGTTACCGCGACAGCCTGCGGCGGCCCGGCGGGCCCGGCGCCCTGGGCTTCGATTTGTACGTCGTCAACCAGGGGCCGGAGCTGACCTTTTACAACGGCGACCAGGAACTGGTCGGCGCCTGGCCGGCGGAGCTCTTTTCCGCTGCAGGCACTACGACCCGGAAACGCCCCGGCAGCGGTTCGGCCGGCGGAAAATACACGATGTCGACCGAGGATGCCAGCCAGGTGGTTCTCTCCCGCTACCGGACCATGGACAAGATTCGACTGGTGGTCAAGGGGGTGGATGCCGGTGACCTGGATGGGGATGGAACCACGGAGATTGTCTTTACCGATGGCGAGAAGATCTTCGTCTACCGGGTGACGCCGGAGGGCCTCAAATTCCGTTATCGTTATCTTTTTGACAAGTGGGGCAGTATTGTCAATATCTCGGTCGGTGATATCGACGGAGACCGCCGGGACGAGATTATCGTCAATATTTTCAAGGAAACCGAGGACGGTTTTTCATCTTTTGTCCTCGGGGTCAGAAATGGACATTACCAGCGTCTTGTCGAACACGTTCCTTTTGTCATGGGGCTGCTGGGCGGCCGCTCGGTGGCCGACCGGGGGTGTCTGTTCGTCGGCCAGGGCTTTGCCGCTGAAACCTTGTTCGGCGGCAAGGTCTATCTCCTGAAATACGCCGGCGACAAGGTTCTGTCGCAGGAGAAGTTCGCGGTGCCCCAGGGGTTTACCCTGCCGGGCGCTCTCTACGCCGATGTCAACCACGACGGCAGGCGGGAGCTCTGTTTTATCAACCCCAATAATTTCCTGGAAATCTACAGGGGTGACAAGCGTCTCTGGATGAGTGACGAGCGCCTCGGGGGGTCGCTGCTGGATGTTCAGTACGAGGTCGGTACGGCCAAGGTCAGCTACACCGAAAAACGCCAGATCTGTTCACCGATGCGCTTTCTCGATGTCGATGGCGACGGGCGCCGGGAACTGGTGGTTTGTGACAATAAGTCCGGGATGTCGACCTCCTTCGGAGACTATGGTTTCCTTTCCCAGGGCTATGTCAAGATGGTGCGTAATACCGGAACCGGTTTCATGGTGGCCGAGGTCACCGGGCGGATCGGCGGCCCGATCCAGGGAATGCTGCCGCTGGGCAGCGAGCTCGTGGTGGCGATGGTCAAGCGTGGTGAAGACCTGCTGAAACAGTCGGGCAGCACCTTTCTGCTCGCCTTTCCCCTGCCGGCCGGCAACCCTGAAAGGCCGGGCCGCTAGCTTAGAGACCGCGAAAGAATTGCTCCAGCCGGTCGAGTCCGGTGCTGATGTTTTCCAGCGAGTTGGCGTATGAGAAACGGATGAAGCCTTCGCCGTTGGCGCCGAAATCGATTCCCGGGGTTACCCCGACCCCGGCCTCTTCGAGGATCCGGAAGGCAAAATCGTAGGAGCTGGAAGTAAAGCGCCGGGCGTTGGCAAAGACGTAGAAGGCGCCGGTCGGCTCTACCGCCACCTTGAGCCCGATCTCCCGGACCCTGCGGATCATGAAGCGTCGGCGTTCATCGTAGATGGCGCGCATCTTTTCCAGGTCCCGTTCGACCGGCCCCGGTTTCAGGGCCTCCAGGGCGGCGGCCTGGGCGAAGTGAGGAGCCGAGATCAGGAAACTCTGCTGCAGGGTCTGCAGGGTGCGCATGTAACGGGCCGGGGCGATCAGGTAGCCGAGGCGCCAGCCGGTCATGGCGTAAAGCTTGGAAAAGCCGTTGAAGACGAAGGCGTTGTCGGTAAACTCGAGGATCGAGTGCTCCCGGCCTTCGTAGACCAGGCCGTGGTAGATTTCGTCCGAGAAGATCACCGGCCCGAGTTCGGCCAGCGCTTTCATTCTGTCGGCATCGAGCAGGCAGCCGGTGGGATTGGCCGGGGAGTTGATGAGAATTGCCCGGGTTCGGGGGGAGAGTGTTTTTTTCAGCCCGCCGGGATCGTACTGGAAGCCGTTGTCTTCGTAAACCTTGACCGGTTGCGGAGTCCCGTCGCAGTAGCTGATGAAGTTGTTGTAGCAGGCGTAGCCCGGATCACTGACCATGACCTCATCGCCCGGGTTGAGACAGGCCGCGCAGGCCAGCATCAGGGCCGGTGAGGTGCCGGAGGTGACCAGTACCTGATTCGCTTTGACCCTGACCCCGTAGCGTCTGTGGTAGTGTTCGGCGATGGCCGTTCTGAGCTCATGCAGGCCGAGGCTGTGGGTGTAGTGGGTCAGGTCTTTTTGCAGGGCCGTGACGCCGGCCTCCTTGATGGCACCCGGGGTCGCGAAGTCGGGTTCACCGACCGACAGGTGAATGATCGAGCGGCCGGCCCGTTCCAGTTCCTGGGCCCGTTCGAGAATGTCCATGGCCATGAATGGCTTGAGCCCGGCGGCTTTCCGGGAAAGGTGGTTTGTCGGCAAAACTTGCAGTCCTCCTGGCATCGGTCTGGAGATAATTTTCCACGTTCAGCCTAACTACCGGAGTCGGGGCAAAAAATCAAGCCGTCGTCCATTTTCCGGCGGAAAGGCTGTGTGTCTTTTACCGGAAGGAGAAAACCATTCCCCCGGCCGGCCGGCAAAGAGCCGTTTTCCGGGCCGGGCGAGGGAAGCAGAAAAGGGAGTTGAAATGTTTGCAGCTGAAAAATTGATCAAGATGGCCCTCGAAGAGGATCTCGGTTCCGGGGACGTGACGACCCTGGCAACGGTGCCGCCCGGAACTGTCGCCCGGGCCCTGATTCGCACCAAACAGGAATGCCTGGCGGCCGGCATCCAGATCCTGGGACTGGTTTTCCGAACCCTTGATGCCTCGCTCAAGGTTGAGGCCCGGGTTGGGGACAGCGACCGTCTCAAGCCCGGTGACCCGCTGCTGGCGGTGACCGGCAATGTGGTCTCGATCCTCATGGCCGAGCGCGTGGCGCTCAATTTCGTCCAGCGTCTCTGCGGGGTGGCGACCCTGACTTTCGCCTACGTCGAAGCCGTGGCCGATTATCCGGCCGAGATCGTTGATACCCGTAAAACTACTCCGGGCTGGAGGTCGCTGGAAAAATACGCGGTTCAGGTCGGCGGCGGCCGCAATCACCGGCACGGGCTTTTCGACGGTATCCTGATCAAGGACAACCATATCCGGGCGGCCGGCACGATTACCGATGCCGTCGGGCATGCCCGCCGGCTGGCTCCTCACGGTCTCAGGATCGAGGTCGAGGCGGCTGACCTCAACGAGGTTCGTGAGGCGGCCCGCTGCGGGGCCGAGATCATTCTGCTTGACAACATGGACGAGGAACAGCTGCGCGAGGCGGTCGGCCTGGTTCGCCGTGAGCATCCCGGGATCAAGCTCGAAGCCTCGGGCGGTATCACCCTGGAGACCGTGGCCGGGGTCGCAGCCACCGGGGTCGATTTCATCTCGGTCGGGGCCCTGACCCATTCGGCTCCGGCCATCGATATTTCGCTTGACCTGGTTTCGTGATAGAAGGTTTTGCCTCTCCCTGGGGGAGTCGGGTCGAAATTTTCACCCGCCTGTCGTCAACCAGCCGCTATCTGTTTGCAGAGGCTGTAAAAGGGGCCCCGGCCGGTCTCGTGGCGGTGGCCGAGGAGCAGACCGCCGGTTACGGTCGGCGGGGGCGGCAATGGCACTCGCCGGCCGGTCTCAATCTCTACTTTTCCGTTCTCCTGCGTCCGGAACTCGATTACGCGCAGGTGCCGCAGCTCTCTTTAGTGGCGGTCGCGGCGCTCTGGCGGGCCCTGGACGCAGAGGGTGTCGCCGGACTGACGGTCAAGTGGCCCAACGACCTCTACCTTGGGGGTTGCAAACTGGCGGGGATTATTGCCGAAATGCAGCCCGGCGGCCGGGGGCCGGAATTTGTCGTTCTGGGGATCGGGCTCAATGTCAATACCGGCATTGATGATTTCCCGCCCGAGCTGCGGGGGACGGCCACCTCGCTTTTCCACTCCTGCGGCCGCAGGTTCGATCGTGCCCGCCTGCTGGCGGCGCTGCTTGAGCAGTTGGCCGCCTGTGAAAAAATTTTTTACCGCCAGGGGCTGGGGGGGGAGCTGGCCGGGTTGATCAATGCCAACTTCTATCTTGGGGGCCGGGAGGTGGTGCTGGTCTCCGGCGACCGCCGGCAGCGGGGCCGGGCCCGGGGAATCGACGACCGGGGCCGGCTTCTGCTGGATTATGGCGACGGCCGGCAGGAGGCCTTTGCGGCCGGCGAGGCCTGGCTCGAGAAACAATCTCTTCCGCTTATTGGAGATAACATCTTTCAAGGCTCTCTTACATCCTGGCGGGGCGGAAAAATTTCCGCATGCAGCCGCCGACGCGAGACAGACAATGGTTGATTCAGCAAAAAAGGTCGATATGCTGGCGGTAATCGATGTAGGCAACACCCATACCGTGATTGGTCTCTACCGGGGCGATAAATTGCTTGACAACTGGCGCATTTCAACGGCGACCGAGCGCACCCGGGATGAATATATAATCCTGCTTCAGGAATTTTTGCGCTCATTGGGGAGTGACCGTTGCGAGGTCGGAGGGATGATGATTTCCTGCGTGGTGCCGCCGGTTTTAAACGAGCTTCTCGGCCTGGCCCGGAAATATTTTCATTTTCGGCCCCTGGTGGTTGGTCCCGGCATCAAGACCGGCCTGCCGATTCTGCTGGACAACCCCCGCGAGGTCGGAGCCGATCGTATAGTCAATGCCGTGGCCGCTTATCAGAAGTACAGGCGGGCGATGATTATCATCGATTTCGGCACGGCCACGACCTTTGACTGTGTTTCGGCTAAGGGGGAATATCTTGGTGGGGTGATTGCCCCGGGCATGCATATTTCGATGGAAGCCCTATGCCAGCGGGCTTCGAAACTGCCCCGGGTGGAACTGGTTCGGCCCCGGGAAGTGGTGGGCAAGAATACCGTGCAGTGCATGCAGTCGGGAGTGGTCTACGGCTATCTTTCTCTGGTTGAGGGACTGATCGAACGGATCCGCGGCGAATTGGGACACGACCTCCTGGTGGTGGCCACCGGGGGCCTGGCCCGGGTTGTGGAGAAGGAGACGGGGGCTATCGACGAGGTTGACGATCTGCTCACCCTGGAGGGTTTAAAATATCTTTATAATCTAAATAGTAATAAATAGGTTGACATGTCCATTGTAAGATGATAATATTTGTCATGATTAAAAAATTTTCATCATCTTGCAACCCTGATTTTATGAATGGTATGTCTCTATGAAATTAACCAGAGCTTCCGACTATGCAATCCGCGGGGTCGTCTACATGGCGATGCAGTCTCCGGGGGCAATCGTGGTAATTCCTGAAGTGGCCCGGGAGATGGATGTGCCGGTCGGATTCCTGGCCCGGATTTTCCAGAGCCTGAGCCGGATCGGGATCGTGGTTTCACACCGCGGCAAAAAGGGCGGCTACTCCCTGGCCCGGAAACCGGAAGAGATAACGCTTTGTGATGTCATCGAAGCGGTCGAGGGTGATATCCGGATCAATACCTGTCTCAACGGTTACAGTGAATGCAACCGGATGAGTTTTTGCCCGGTGCGCCGGGAGTTGGCCGGAGTCCAGGAAGACCTGGTAAAAAGTCTGCAGAAGAGTAATTTCGCCGAACTCGCGGCCCGGGAAAAAGCCCACCGCGAGAGCCGGCAGGCCTGATTCCCCGTCCGGGGTTGTTCTCTTTTTCCCTGCTCTGAAGGCCGGTGTCGCCGTCTGGCAAGCCGGCCGAACTATTTCTGCTTTTCCTCCAGCAATTTTTTCATCTTTTCCAGAATTACCAGGGCCTTGATCGGTGTTGTCCGGTTGAGGTCGGTCTTGTTCAGGATTTCGATCAGGCGCTCCCGGTTTGCTGCCGAGTCTCCCGCGTTCCCGGCCGGGCCCGGAGGAGCCGCTGCGGGCGGTTCCAGCAGGGGCAGGTAGCCCGAGCTTTCTTTACCGTTTTGGCGACTGCGGGGCACGCTTTTGCCGGTCAGGCGCAGGTTGCCGCCGGCCGCGATCTCAGCCGCCTCGAGGTTGGCGAGGATCCGGTGGGCCCGGGCCAGCACGGTTTCCGGGATGCCGGCCAGCCGGGCCACCTCGATGCCGTAGCTGTGGTTGGTGGCACCGGGGTTGATGCGGTGCAGAAAGGTGATGTCGCCGCCCTGTTGCGAGACCGCGACGTTGTAGTTGCGGATTGTCGGCTTGATCAGCTCGAGTTCGGTCAGTTCGTGGTAGTGGGTGGCGAACAGGGTTAGGCTGTGGAGACGGTCCGAGATTTCCTCGGCGATGGCCCAGGCCAGGCTGAGACCGTCGAAGGTGCTGGTGCCGCGGCCGATTTCGTCGAGAATGATCAGGCTTCTGGAGCTGGCCTGGTGCAGGATGCGGGCGGTTTCGGTCATCTCCACCATGAAGGTTGAAAGTCCCCGGCTCAGGTTGTCGGAAGCGCCGATGCGGGTGAAGATATGGTCAAACAGGCCCAGCCGGGCCCGTGTTGCCGGAATGAAGCTGCCCATCTGGGCCATCAGGACGAAAAGACCGTTCTGACGCAGAAAGGTAGACTTGCCGGCCATGTTGGGACCGGTAATGATCCAGAGTTCCTCCCGGCCGGCGGCCAGCCGGCTGTCATTGGGAACGAAATTATCGGTCAACTGTTCGATGACCGGGTGGCGGCCGTCTTCGATCTCGATGACCTGGTTCTCGCTGGTTATCTCGGGCCGGCAGTAGTGATTTTCATCGGCCACCTCGGCCAGGCTGGCCAGGACATCGAGCAGGGTCAGGCGGGTGGCGGTTTCCCTGATGCTGTCGATCTCGTTTGCGGCCTGTTGCCGCAGGTCGAGAAAAATCTGGTATTCCAGGGCCTTTATCTTCTCTTCGGCCCCGAGGATCTTCTCCTCGTACTCCTTCAATTCCGGGGTAATGAAACGGTCGGCGTTGGTCAGGGTCTGGCGCCGGACGTAGGCCTCCGGCACCTGGTCGAGATTCTTTTTGGTCACCTCGATGTAGTAGCCGAAAACCCGGTTGAAGCGCACCTTGAGGCCGCTGATTCCGGTTCTTTGTTTTTCGCCGAGTTCATACTCCTTGAGCCACTGCTGGCCGCTGCGGCTGATCTTGCGGAGTTCATCGAGTTCGGGGTCGATACCGTCGTTGATCAGTCCTCCCTCGGTGATGGTCAGGGGTGGTTCGGGCCGCAGGAGGCGCTCGATATCGGCGCTCAGCTGCCTAAGGTCGTGGAGTCCGGCAAGGGCCTGGTTGATGAGCCGGGGCTGCAGGGGCAGGCTTTCGATAATGAGACGGATTTCCGGAACCCGGTCCAGGGAATCCTTGAGGCTGAGCAGGTCACGGGCCCCGGCCAGACCCGAGTCCAGCCGCCCGGCCAGCCGCTCAAGGTCGAAAAGCCGCTTCAGCTGTTTTCTCAGTTTTTCCCGGCACCTTTTTTCCTGGCGCAGGATGTCGACCGCATCGAGGCGCTTTTCGATCTCCTCCCGGTCGAGCAGGGGAAAGAGCAGCCACTCCTTGAGCTGGCGGCTGCCCATGCTGGTCTGGCAGCGGTCCAGGACCCCGAGCAGGCTGCCCTGTTTGTCCCGGTCGCGAATGGTACAGAGCAGTTCCAGATTGACGACCACGCTGCGGTCCAGCTGCATGAACTGGCTCTGGCGGAAAACCACCAGGCTTTTGATATGTCCGAGGCTGGTCCCGGGACGGGTTTCGCTGACGTAGGCCAGGGCCGCCCCGGCCGCCCCGAGGCCGGCGTTCAGGTACTGGCCCCCGAAACCGTCGAGGTTCAGGGTGCCGAACTGGCGGCAGAGTCTTTCCCGCCCGGCCGTCGGCTGGAAAAGTTCAGGGTCACCGCGACCGGTAAAATGAATGTCGGGAAAGCTTTCCCTGAGAGTTGCAATCCATTCCGGGGTGCCTGCTGCCTCTTCCGGGTAAAGTATCTCCCGGGGCTGGGAGCGGCCTATTTCATCGAGCAGGGTTTCCAGGCTCGTGGTTTCGGTGGCCCTGAACTTACCGGTTCCGGCATCGAGGAGCGCCAGGCCGAAGGGGCTTTTCCCGCCCCGGGATGCGGTTACGGCCGCCAGGAAATTATCGCGGTCGGCGGCGCTCTCACTGCCTTCGGGATTGACTCCCGGAGTTACGATCCGGGTGACTTCGCGGCGGACCAGGCCTTTGGCCTGCCGGGGATCTTCGACCTGGTCGCAGACCACCACCTTGTGCCCGGCCCGGACCAGGGTGGCGATATAGGATTCGGCGGCGTGGTGGGGAAAACCGCACATCGGCACCGCGTCGTCGCTTTTCTTGTTGCGGCTGGTCAGGGTGATTTTCAGGGTTTGGGCGGCAATTTCGGCATCGGCGAAAAAGATCTCGTAAAAGTCCCCCATCCGGAAAAGCAGGATCTTGTCGGTGTGGAGGTTCTTGACCGCCAGGTACTGCTTGAGCATCGGGGTCAGTTTTTTCGGGGGCGGGGAGGTCATGAGGCGGCTTGCGGGTTGTCCGATGGGGCCGGCTGGAGCGGCCAGGTCAGGTTGCCGGAACGGTGCCCGCGGCGCCAGTTGATGCGAACCTTTTCAAGCTCTTTTGCCTTGCTGTGACGGACCAGGAGCCGGGCCGCGGCATGCAGTTCGCCTTCCGTTCCCCAGAGGACCGTGACCGGCCCCGGCATCTCGGCCAGGTGGAGGACGGAACAGTTTTCATCGGCGGTCTTAAGCAGTTCCTGGTTGTCGCTGCGGTGGCGGCCGACGATGACGAAGGCGCCGCCCTCAAGCTTGTAGAAACGGCCGTACTTGAGCAGGTTGATTGCCGCCGGGGTGGGGGTTCCGTTTTTATACAGGGTCCTGATCCGCTGGCCGAACCCGGGGTCGGTGAGCAGGCAGCCGCCGGCCGGGCTGGGGTATTCGCTGATTCCAAGTTCCGTGGCCAGGGCCATCTGGGGCTTGCGTCCCCGGCCGGAGAAATCGTAGAGTTTCTCCCGGTCGACGATGCCGCTCTCCTCGGCCCGGGTCAGGGGCAGGAGCTTGGCGCACAGGGGCCGGAGCAGCATTTCCCGGGTATCACTCAGCCGGGAAATGCGGTTCATAGTGTCACGGCGCTGTGAAAAAGGCCGTTGACCGACCACTTCGCCGGTTACCAGGAAATCCGCCCCGGTTTTTTCCGCCAGTTCCCGGGCTCGCTTCAGCATCATAATCTTGCAGTCGATGCAGGGGTTGAAATTCTTGCCGTAGCCGTTGGGCGGGGCCGCCAGCATCTTGAGATAGTCCCGGGTCAGGTCGACCACAGTCAGGTCGATGTCGTAAAGTTTTTTAATTTCTTCACTGTATTCCCGCTCCCGGCCTTTGATATCCCAGCCGAAAAAGGGGGTGATGAATTTTACCGCCCGAACCCTGATATCCTGCTGCTGGATGATCTTGATCGCCAGGATGCTGTCCAGGCCATGGGAAAAGAGGGCCACGGCTCGGGGCCGCGCGCTCCCGGGAGCCGCCAGCTTGAGGTCGTTTCGGGCGAGAAAAAAATCCCTGGTGCCGGGGTTGAGTTTCCAGGCCTCTATCTCCGGCACGCGCACTGCCCCGGGCCGGACGAGACGGGGCGGGGTGAGCATGAAATCGACGATCGTGGAGGGTTGAATCTTGTGTCCCGGAACCGGGGGCCGGCGGTCGTCGAGAACGGCCAGGTCGACCTTGGCAAAAAGTTCCGGGTCGAGTTCCGCAGCATAGGCGGTCGGCGGCTGGTCGCGGAAATTGGCGCTGGTGGCGACCAGGGGCAGGTCGCAGATTTGCGCAAGTTCCTCGAGCAGGGGGTGTCCCGAGCGGCGCAGGGCAATCCCGCCGCGCCCGTCCCGGATCTCTTCCGGCACTTCCTTGCGCCCCGGCAGGATCATGGTCAGCGCCCCGGGCCAGTATCTGGCAGCCAGCTCCCGGGCCCGGTCGGACCAGCTGTCAACCAGCTTTTCCCGGGCCGCTGCACTGTTGGCGATTACCGGAAAGGGTTTTCCCGGGTCTCGGTTTTTGAGGGCGGCCAGGCGCCGGCAGAGATGGGGATTAAGCGCGTTGCCGCCGATCGCGTAGTAGGTCTCGGTGGGATAGATGATAATGCCGCCGGACCGGACCGTCTCGGCCAGTTCGGCCAGCCGGTCCTGGTGGAACTCGACCGGGAAAGGGTAGCTTAAGGTCTGCATCAGTGGGACTGGAGACGGTCTTGCAGGCGCTGATCTTTAGCCGCTACGTTTTCCGCCATCTGCTGGCGGTAGCGGCCCAGTTGCTGCTTAAGATCCGGGTTGGAGGAGGCCAGGATCTGGATGGTGAAAAGGGCGGCGTTGGCGGCTCCCGCCTTGCCGATCGCCATGCAGGCCACCGGGATACCGGCCGGCATCTGGACCGTGGCCAGCAGGGCGTCGAAACCGTTCAGCGAGGTCGCGTCAAGGGGAACGGCAACCACCGGCAGCAGGGTGTGCCCGGCCACGACCCCGGCCAGGTGGGCGGCCGCCCCGGCTCCGGCGATAATCGCTTTGGCACCGTTTTTTTCCGCCTCCCGCACCAGTTCAAGGGTTCGGGCCGGGGTGCGATGGGCCGAGGAAACCCGGGCCTGGAAGGGAATCGAAAAACGCTCCAGGATCTCCATCCCGGCCCGCATCACCTCCCAGTCGGAGTCGCTGCCCATCAGGATCAGGACGTCATAAGCTTGGTTCTTCATTTTTTGCTCAAATTCCAGGCCGAACCGAATTTGCCGTCGGTTCGGTTTCAGTCAAATGTTTGGCGTACGCCGGCCAAGTGGCCCCGGGGTGCGTTCAGAGGGGGAAGCATCAAAGCCGTTTCAGGGCCTTTTTGCCGATATCGGTACGGTAGTGCGCTCCGTCCCAGCTGATTTTCGAGACCGCGTTGTAGGCCCGTTCGATAGCCTGCGGGATGGTATCGGCGATCGCCGTAACCCCCAGCACCCGGCCGCCGTTGGTGATGATGCGGTCATCTTCATTGCGGGCCGTGCCGGCATGGAAAACCATCACGTCCTTGAGCCGGGAGGCGAGGTTGAGCCCGGAGATGACCTTGCCTTTTTCGTACTTCCCGGGATAGCCGCCCGAAGCCATGGCGACGCAGACCGTCGGCCGCTCGTCCCATTCAACGATAGTCTTGGCCAGGTGGCCGGAGATGCAGGCCTCGAGGATCGGCAGCAGATCGCTCTTCAAGCGCATCAGGATGGGTTGGGTTTCGGGGTCGCCGAAGCGGGCGTTGAACTCCAGAACCCGGGGAATGCCGTCCTTGATCATCAGGCCGGCATAGAGAATGCCGCGATACTTGCAGCCTTCGGCGGCCATCGCCTTGACGGTCGGGATCATGATGTCGTTCATGATCCGCCGAAACAGCCCTTCGGAGATGACCGGGGCCGGGGAGTAGGCCCCCATGCCGCCGGTATTGGGTCCTTCATCGTTGTCAAATACCGGTTTGTGGTCCTGGGAAGTGACCATCGGCACGACGATGTCACCGTCGGTGAAGACCAGGAACGAGGCTTCTTCGCCTTCCAGGAACTCCTCGATGATAATCTCCTTGCCGGCGTCGCCGAAGGCCCGGCGCCGCATGATCTTGTTGATCGCGTTCTCGGCCTCTTCGACGCTCTGGGCGACGACCACCCCTTTGCCGGCGGCCAGGCCGTCGGCCTTGATGACGATCGGGGCGCCTTTCTTGTAGACATACTCGATGGCATCGTCAAGGTTGTTGAAGGAGGCGTAGTCGCCGCTTGGGATGTTGTGCTTTTTCAGCAGGTCCTTGCAGAAGGTCTTGCTGCCCTCGATGCGGGCCGCGGCCTGGCAGGGGCCGAAAATTTTCTGGCCGGCCTCCTGGAAGATGTCGACGATGCCGGCCACCAGCGGGTCTTCGGGGCCGACAACGGTCAAATCTATTTTTTCATTGCGGGCAAACTCCAGGAGCCGAAAGATGTCGTCGCTGTCAATCGGAACACAGGTGGCCAGGGAGGCGATCCCGGCATTCCCGGGAGCGCAGAAAATCTGGTCGACCTTGTTGCTCTGGGAAAGTTTCCAGACTAACGCATGTTCACGGCCGCCACCGCCGACAACTAATATTTTCATCGTCAGATTTTCCTTTTGCTGGGTTGGTAGAGGTTGAAATCAGTTTGTTCCGGCATAGTGGGTTTCTTTATAAAACCCTCGTAACTATTCAGCCGAATACAGGGTCGGGCGCGGCTTTTCTTCGCTAAGCGTTAAGATTTCTGTTTTTCCTTACGCTCGCTTCGCCCGCATTGCAAAACTCGTTTACGCTTAAGACAGTTGCAATGCTTAAGGGCTCCCGCTAAACCACCCCCGCCCCCTCCTGAAAGTGGGGAGATAGAATTTAGCTGAATAGTTACAAGCCCTCAATGTTTGAAATGGCGGTTGCCGGTAAAGACCATGGCCATGCCGTGTTCGTTGGCCGCGGCGATGGCTTCGTCGTCGCGGTTCGAACCGCCGGGCTGGATGATTGCCTTGACCCCGGCTTTGGCGGCCTCGTCGATGCCGTCGCGGAAGGGGAAGAAGGCATCCGAGGCCAGCACCGAGCCGGCCGTCGGCACCAGGGCTTTCATGATCGAGATGCGGACCGAGTCGACCCGGCTCATCTGGCCGGCGCCGACCCCGACCAGGCGGTTGTCGGCCGCCAGGACAATGGCGTTGGACTTAACGTGCTTGCAAAGCTTCCAGGCGAATTTCAGGGTTGCCATCTCGGCCGCCGTCGGCTGCCGCTCGGTGACCGTCCGCCACTCGGCGGCCGGGGTGTCTTTCAAGTCGCGTTCCTGGACCAGGAAACCGCCGGTAACCTTTTTGATCTCCAGGCCCTTTTCGTCGTAGTTCTGATCAAACGGCGGCGAGGAGAGCAGGCGCAGGGCTTTTTTCGCGGCCAGCACCGCCAGGGCATCGTCGGCGAAGCCGGGGGCGATCACCGCCTCGATGAAGGTCTCGGTCAGGATTTCGGCCGTCGCTTTGTCCACCGGGCGGTTCAAGGCGACAATGCCGCCGAAGGCCGAAACCGGGTCGCAGGCCCGGGCCCGCAGGAGGATTTCATTCAAGGGCAAATCGGTCGCGGTGGCGGCCCCGCAGGGATTGGTATGCTTGATGATGACGACGCTGGGGTCGGTAAATTCCTTGACCAGTTCGAAGGCGGCGTTGCAGTCCAAGATGTTGTTGAACGAAAGTTCCTTGCCCTGGAGTTGGGCGGCGTTGCCGATGCCGGGCTCGTTGA
Source organism: Pseudomonadota bacterium (assembly GCA_015486445.1). GTDB lineage: Bacteria > Desulfobacterota > Anaeroferrophillalia > Anaeroferrophillales > Tharpellaceae > JAADEO01. The sequence goes on from WFRT01000128.1 coordinate 15,813, forward strand.
TCTCGGGGTCGCGATAGAAGGCGGCCCGCTGGGCCGGGTTCTCCCCGTAGCGCAGGTCCTGGACC
>WFRT01000129.1 GCA_015486445.1 Pseudomonadota bacterium
CCATCCCCGGGCTCTCCCGGGACCTTGGGGAAATTGTCGGCAAGAGCCTGGCCGACACCTGAGGAGCGGGCCGCGGGCGCAGGCGCCTTTATCATTTTAAGTTTGCATTTAGCCCGCTCCTATGCTAAAGGCCTCGATTCGGATTTATGGATTTAATCGGTGGATTTCCCGCTCCCCGCCAGTTGCCGCGGAGAGTTCCTGATCCGCCACCTCAAACAAGGGCCATGACGAACCCGATTCCCCGGTTCCGGGCCCGGAAATATCTTGCAACAGGGGGCTAGAGTTTAAACCAATGACTGAAAACGACATCACCAACAGCACGGAACAGGAAAACCCGCAGGCCGCCGAGGCCGTGGAAGAAAAAGAAGAAAGCTTCGAACAGGCCAAGGAGGGCGGAGTCGAGGACGACGAGAGCTTCGGCGAAGAAGATTTCGCGGCCATGTTCGAAGAGAGCCTCAAGGGCAAGGACGTCAAGGTCGGCGGGCTGGTCAGCGGCACCATCGTCCAGGTCACCGACAACGATGTCGTGATCGACATCGGCTACAAGTCCGAGGGCCACGTTCCGCTCAACCAGTTCCGTGACATCAACGGGGAACTCACGGTTAAACCCGGTGACGAAGTCGATGTTTTCCTGGAGCGCTACGAAGACGAGCACGGCAACATCCAGCTCTCCCGGACCAAGGCCGAACGGATGAAGGTCTGGGAGGAGATCAAGAAGATCGCCGATGAGGACGGCACCATCGAAGGGGTCGTAACCAACAAGGTCAAGGGCGGCCTTTCAGTCGACATCGGCGTCGCGGCCTTCCTGCCGGGTTCCCAGATCGACCTCAAACCGGTCCGCAACCTCGACAAGCTGATTGGTGAAAAGTTTGAATTCCGGATCCTGAAACACAACCAGAAACGCAACAACGTCGTGATCTCGCGGCGTGCGGTCCTCGAGGAAACCCGTGAGAAAATGAAGGCAGAACTGCTCGGCAAGCTCCAGGAAGGGGCGGTTATCGAAGGGGTGGTCAAAAATATCACCGACTACGGTGCCTTCATTGATCTCGGCGGCCTCGACGGCCTGCTGCATATCACCGACATCTCCTGGGGCCGGGTCAACCATCCCAGCGAGCGGCTCAATATCGGTGAAACCATCGAGGTCAAGATCATCAAATACGACCAGGAACGCCAGCGGGTCTCCCTGGGCATCAAGCAACTCAAGGAGGACCCCTGGAGCAAGGCGGCCGACAACTACCCGGTCGGCACCCGGGTCACCGGCAAGGTCATCAGCATCAAGGACTACGGCGCCTTCGTCGAGATCGAGGAGGGCATCGAAAGCCTGGTCCACGTTTCCGAGATGTCCTGGACCAAGAAGATCAAGCATCCCACCCAGATCGTCAACGTCGGTGACGAGATCGAGGCCGTGGTCTTAAGCATCGATCCCGAGAAACGCCGTATTTCGCTGGGCATGAAACAGGTTGAGCCCAACCCCTGGGACAGCCTCATCGACAAGTACCCGGTCGGCACCAAGATTGAAGGTGAAATCAAAAACATCACCGACTTCGGCCTCTTTGTCGGTATCGAGAACGACATCGACGGACTCGTCCACATCTCTGACATCTCCTGGTCCAAACGGCTCAAGCACCCCGGCGAAATCTACAAGAAGGGGGAGACCATCCAGGCCGTAGTGCTCAATCTCGACACCACCAACCAGCGCTTCTCCCTGGGTATCAAGCAGCTCAACGAAGACCCCTGGAAAAACATCAGCCGGAAACTGATGATCAACGACCACGTCAGCGGCACGGTCACCAACATTACCGATTTCGGCGCTTTCATTGAACTGGAAGACGGGGTCGAAGGCCTGGTGCACATCTCCGAGATCACCTCGGACAAGGAGAAAAAGGTCGAAGAGGTCTTGAAGGTCGGCGACACCGTCACCACCAAGGTCTTAAACATCAACGACGAAGACCGCAAGATCGGCTTGAGTATCAAGGCCTACACGGAAGAGAAGGAAAAGATGGAAAGCGGTGAGTACATCACCGACAGCTTCCAGAAAGGCAAGGTCTCGCTCGGTGAGATCCTGCAGATGGCGACCGAAGGCAAAAAAGAAGACGACCCGGCCGCCGCAGCCGCCGCGGCCGAGGAAGAAAGCCCGGCACCGGAAGCGGCCCCCGCAGAAGAAAGCCCGGAGCCGGAAGCAGCCCCAGCGGAAGAGGCCCCCGCAGCGGAAGAGGCCCCAGTGGAAACCGCGGCGCCGGCCGGGGAAGAAGACACCGCAGAGGAGAGTGAAACTGCGGACCAGGAAAACCGGGACGAATAGGAAGGGCCGCGGCTCTTAGGTCTCGCGGAAGCGGTAAACTTATCTTTTTACGGAACCCGGAAATCCGGCCGCAAAGGCGATTTCCGGGTTCTTTTTTTGACCTGTACAGTTGTAACTATTCAGCTGAATACGGAGAATCATGGTCTGGTTCATTTTTCTCGCGGCCGCCGTCGTGGTCCTGATTTCGGGCCGGCGCCTGACCCGGGCCGGTGACCGGCTGGCCGAGGAGACCGGCATCAGCCGGGGCTTTGTCGGGGTCATACTGCTCGGCTTCATCACCTCCCTGCCGGAGTTGGTGAGCACCCTCAGTGCCACTCTGTTCAACCATGCCCCCAACCTGGCCATGGGCAACGTCTTCGGCAGCAACGCCTGCAACCTGGCGATTCTCGCCTTTCTCGAACTGGCCGTCATCAAACGGGCAACCGGGCCGCGGCTCCGCCTGGACAAGGAGAGCCGCCTGACCGCCTACCTGTCGCTGATCATCATGAGCCTGGCCCTGCTGGGCCTGACGGCCCGGGGCCACTGGCATATTTTTCATCTCGACCTGTTTTCACCGGTCATCGCCGCAGCCTACATCATCGGGCTCCGGAAACTGCATTGCTACCAGAACCGGGAGGCGGCCGAAAGCGCCGTCGCTCCGGGGAACGAGCCTCCCGCGCGCACGCTTTCTTACGAACTCAAGAAAAGCCTGCTGCTCAACGGCGGGCTGATAGTCGCCGCGGCTATAACCCTGGCCGCCAGCGCCGGACGCATCGCCGAGATCACCGGCTGGGGCACCACCTTCGTCGGCAACAGCCTGCTGGCGGTGGCCACTTCGCTGCCCGAAATCGTGGTGACTTTCAGCGCCATGCGGCTCGGCAGCTTCGCTATGGCGGCCGGCAATATCTTCGGCAGCAACATCTTCAACATCACCATCCTGACACTTGCCGACCTGGTCTACTTTCGCGGCTCCCTGTTTGCCGCCGCCGCTCCCAGCCAGGGCCTGGTCGCCGCTATCGGCCTGCTGATGACCGGCCTCTACCTGTTCGCCGGCCACTACGCCTCGGAAAAAAGGATCTGCGGCCGCTGGCCGGCCGATTCCCTGCTCGAAGTCGGCATCTATATCTTCAGCCTGTACGCCCTTTTCACGCTGCGCTGAAACCGGCGACAGGGTCGGCACCCGGGGCCTTAAAAAACTTGACAAATGACGGCATCCATTGTAAGCGGAGGCCTGATTTTTTGCTCGGGAAATACAATAGACAATCGCCCGGTTTCCCCGGTCGCCGAAAGACCGGGGAAAGATCATTTAAACTGAAAAAACAAGGAGGCTCCACCATGTCCATGCTCGACAAAACCAGCAAAGAGTTCATTGAAGTTCTGGCTTCCAAGGCCCCGGTTCCCGGAGGCGGCGGCGCGGCGGCCATGGGCGGCGCCATCGGCATGGCCCTGTCCAACATGGTCGGCAACCTGACCATCGGCAAGAAGAAATACGCCGACGTCGAAGACGAGGTCAAGGAACTGGTGGAACGGGGCAACAAGGTGATCGCCGCCCTCGAGAAACTGGTTGACAAGGACGCCGAGGTCTTCGAGCCCCTCTCCCGGGCCTACGGCATGCCCAAGGACACCCCGGAGGAGAAAAAACTCAAGGCGGAAACCTTGGAAGCCTGCGGCAAAACCGCCTGCGGCGTACCCATGGAAATTATGCGCCAGGCCTTTGAAGGCATCAAGATCCACCGCCGCATGGGTGAAATCGGCACCATGATCGCGATCTCCGACGTCGCCTGCGGGGTCGCTTTCCTCAAGGCCGCCCTGATCGCCGGCAGCCTCAACGTGATTATCAACATCAACGGCATCAAAGACCAGGAATTCAACCGCCAGGCCAGGGAAGAGATGGACCGCCTCCTTGAAGAGGGCCAGAAAATGGCTGACGAAACCCTGGAACTGGTACTCGGCAAACTGCAGAAATAACGGCTTTGTAAACCCCCCGGCGGCCGACGACCAGGCGCCCCGGAAATGAAACCTGTTCATTCAACTCAAGGAGTATCCCAATGGCTGAAATTCTAAAAGGCAAACCGGTTGCCGACGCGATGAAAGAGGAACTGAAGAAGAAGGTCGAGGCCTTGAAGGCCCGCGGCGTCATGCCCAAGCTCGGGATTGTCCGGGTCGGGGCCCGGCCCGACGACCTCTTCTACGAAGGCGGGGCCAAGAAGACCTGCGATGCAGTCGGCATGGCCTACGAGGTTTTCGAATACCCGGAAGACATCAACCAGGCCGACTTCGAAAAGGCGGTCACCGGGGTCGGCAACGACGCCTCGGTCCACGGGATACTGATGTTCGCGCCGCTGCCCAAGCATCTCGACGAGCGCAAGATCAGGGCCCTGATCCCGGTGGAAAAGGATGTCGACTGCCTGACCCTGGGCGGCGCCGCCAAGGTTTTCGCCGACGACTTGACCGGCTTCCCCCCCTGCACCCCGACCGCCTGCATGGACATGCTC
>WFRT01000130.1 GCA_015486445.1 Pseudomonadota bacterium
CTCCGGGCAGTGTCATCCTGGCCAGCATCCTGCTCAAGATGGGGGGCTACGGTTTCCTGCGCTTCTGCCTGCCGATGGCCCCGGCCGCAACCATTTACTGCATGCCCTACCTGATCGCCCTGTCGTTGATTTCGATTATCTTCGGCGGCTACCTGGCCCTGGGCCAGACCGACATCAAGAAGTTGATCGCCTACTCCAGTGTCGGTCACATGGGGTTTGTCACCCTTGGTATTTTCCTGCTCAACGATCAGGGTCTCAAGGGGGCAATCCTGCAGATGATCAACCACGGGATCACCACCGGGGCGCTGTTTATCATGGTCGGAATGATTTACGAGCGGACTCACAGCCGCGAGATCAAGGACAACTCGGCCCTCGGTATGATGATGCCGATCTATGTTACCTTCCTCGGCATCTTTTCACTCTCCTCCCTGGCCTTTCCGGGGACCAACAGTTTCGTCGGTGAGTTCCTGGTTCTTTTCGGGGCTTTCAAGAAGAGCACCGTGGTGGGTTTTATCGCCATCCCCGGGGCCATCCTGGCGGCGGCGTACATGCTGCGGCTGCTGCAGAAAATGGTTTGGGACAAGAGCGACGGCCACGCCCATCATGGCGACGATCACGGCCATGTTCTGAGTGATCTTAACTTCAGGGAAATTTCCATGGTGGTTGTCCTGGCCATCGGCGTTTTCTGGATTGGTCTCAATCCGGGCCCGATCCTGAAAATTATGGATGCCAGCGTGGCCCACCTGGTGCACCAGGTGACAACCGGGGGCGCCGCCGTGCCGCCGGCGCCTCATGGCGGTCACCACGAGGCCCTGCTGGAACTGGGGCACTGGGTGAGACAGGCAGTGACCTTTTAACCAGGGCGGTATCGATTCTTTGGCCCGGCTGACTTTTTATTAGATTTTTATTTGCAGGTATCGCATATGCATCTCATGCTCATACTTCCGGAACTGGTCCTGATTCTCACAGTGCTGGCTCTTTTCGGGGCTTCAATCAAAAAGATCAGGGGGACGGCGCTGAACGGTATCGTTCTGGCCGGGAGTTTCCTGACCCTGGCGGCGACGGTGGTCTGTTTTTCCGCTTCCGGGACGCTTTTTGCCGGAGCCTATCAGCTTGACGGGCTTTCCCAGTTGATCAAGCTTATCCTGAGCGCCGGGCTTTTTCTGTTCTTCATCATGTCGAGCGGACTCAGCGGGATCGAGGAGGAGATGAAGCCCGAGTTCTGCCTGTTTCTCACCCTGAGCGCCACCGGGCTGTTTTTGATGAGCAGCGCGGTCGAACTGCTGACGATTCTGGTCTGCCTCGAGATGTCTTCGTACGCTTTGTACGTGGTGATCTCTTTTCGCAATGGCCGCAGCCGTCGCACCGAGGTCGAAGCCGCTATCAAGTACGTGCTTTTCGGGGCCGCCGCCACCGGCCTTTCACTGTACGGCTTGAGCTATATTTTCGGCTACACCCATACCACCTACCTTTCCGAGATCGGCAGACAACTGCCGGAACTGCTGGAAAGCCAGCCCCTGGCGATTATCGGCCTGGTGCTGATGCTCTGCAGTTTCTTCTACAAACTGGCAATGTTTCCGATGCATGCCTGGACCCCCGATATCTATCAGGGCGCCTCCAATGAAACGACCACCTTTATCGCCACCCTGCCCAAGGTCGGCGCCGCCGCCCTGTTGATCCGGCTGGTCAGCCTGGCCGGGCCCGGGGTCAGCGAATTTACCTGGGTGCTGGGTATCCTGGCCGTGCTCTCGATGACTTACGGCAACCTGGCCGCCCTGGTCCAGGACGACATCAAGCGCCTGCTGGCCTATTCCAGCATCGCCCATGCCGGTTATATGATGATCGGCCTGCTGTGTGTCAGCCAGCTGGGGATGGCCTCGGTGATCTATTACATTGCCGGTTACGTCCTGATGAACCTGGCCTGTTTCATGGTCATCTATTACCTGGCGCCGCAGGGACAGAATATCACCTTCGCCGATCTCAAGGGACTTCACAAGCGCTCGCCGGTGCTGGCTTTCGTGCTGGCCGCCGGGGCCTTCGGGATGGCCGGAATCCCGCCGACCGTAGGTTTTACCGGCAAGTTCGTTATCTTTACCGCGGCCATCGACAAGGGTTTCTACGGCTTGGTTGTAATCGCCATGGTCAACGCCGGGATTGCCGCTTTTTACTACCTCAAGATGGCCCGGGCGGCTTACTGCCAGGGGGAGGAAGAGACCGTCGACCGCCTGCCTCTGGGAATCGGGGTCAAGCTTTTTGGCGCCTTCCTGATTGTTGCCATTATCCTGGTCGGAATCCTGCCCCAGGAGTTGATGCAGGCGGCTAATCATGCCGTTGCCGCGTTGCTTTAGACGGAATTGTTTCCCTGGTATGAAGAAAAAGGGCAGCCTTGGCTGCCCTTTTTTTATAATGGGGTTTTGATGAAGGTTGAAATGGCCGTGCTTTTTGTGTTATTGACCCGCTATCGGCCGGGCATGGGAAAGCCTCCTGAACGAGTGCCTTTTTCTCCAGCCAGTCTCGCGCGGTTGCGTGCGGCTTGTATTTTCAAACCGTCCCTGTGAGAGTGAAACAAACATGTTGATCCGGCCCGGTTCCAATCCTGTGCGGGGTTAAACCGGTTTTTTTGAAGGTCCCAATTTGATTCCCAGCCGCTGTCTCCGCTGCGCCGTTTTAATCTGCCTGTTGGCCTTTGCGGCAATCCAGGGCCTGTCTGTCCCGGCCTCGGCGCGGTCCGGAACCGCCGACCTCGGCGAGCAGAGTTACCGGGAAATCAAGGCCCGCTACAACCATTTCATGGGTAGTCCCGAAGAGTGGAGTTCCCGGCGCAGCTGGGAGCGCCTGGCCCGCGATTTCGACAAGCTGGCTCGTACCTATCCCCATAGTCACAAGGCCGACGATGCCCTTTATCTGGCCGGCGGTCTTTACCTTTCTCTGTACAACTATTCCGGCCGCAAGAGCGACCTCAGCCAGGCCGGCCGGCGTTACGGCCGGTTGCTGAAAAATTACCGGAAAAGCCGCCTGGCCGATGATGCCCTTTATAATCTCGGGCTGATCGCCTTGAAATCGCATGATCCCGGCAAAGCCCGGGAGCAGTGGCAGCGACTGCTGCGGGAATACCCCCGCAGCGACATGCGGGAGAGGGCCCAGGCGGGGCTCAAGAAACTGCAGCCGCCCGAATCCCGGGCCGGGGCCGGGGGTGTCGTCCGCAAGCGGCCCCGGATAACCAAGAAAAAGAGTTCGAAATCCCGGTCCACTAGCAGTAAGGTGCGGTTTGCCCGGAACGGTCGTTCCGGTACCGGCCGGGGCCTGGCCCGGGTCCGGGATCTGCGTCACTGGTCGTCGCCAACCTATACCCGGGTGGTTATCGATCTCGACCGGGAGACCCAGTTCAGCAAGGGGATTCTGAAAGACAAGCGTGACCACCGGAAAACCCGCTCGATCTATATCAACCTCAAGAATACCTATCTTCCCGAGGTCAGCCGGGAAATCCCGATTAATGACGGGATCCTGCGCAAAGTCAAGGTCTCACAGTTCAACTCGAATACGGTCAGGGCCGTTATTCATGTGGCCGACATTGACCACTACAAGATTTTCGCCTTAAGCCACCCCTCCCGGATTGTCATCGATGTCATCGGTGCCGGTTACAAAAAGGTCCGCCGGCACTATACCGGCAAAAACCGGGCCGGAGGGCCGGTTAAAAAACATTCCCCGGGGACCCTGAGCCTGGCCCAGCAGTTGGGGCTGGGGGTCGGCACCATCGTTATTGACGCGGGCCACGGGGGCAAAGACTCCGGGGCGATTTCGCCGACCGGCGGCCAGGAAAAAAAGGTGGTTCTCGATATCGCCCGGCGGCTGAAAAAGATTCTCGAGCAACGCCTCGGCTGCCGGGTAATCATGACCCGCAGGGACGATCATTTTATTCCCCTGGAGGAGAGGACCGTAATCGCCAATACAAAAAAGGCTGATCTTTTTGTTTCAATTCATGCCAATGCCAGCCGCAATCGCCGGGCGCACGGGGTTGAAACCTATTTTCTCAACCTTTCCACCGACCGCGAAGCGATGGAACTGGCCGCCATGGAGAACTCCACCTCGACCAAGAATATCGGTCAGCTGCAGTCGATTCTGCATGACCTGATGCAGAATTCCAAAATCAAGGAATCGAGCCGCCTGGCGGCCTGTGTACAACGCAGCCTGGTGGGAAAACTGAAAAGCTGCTATGGCAACGTCAAGAACCTGGGGGTCAAGCAGGCTCCGTTCTACGTTTTAATCGGGGCCCAGATGCCCAGCATCCTGGTCGAGACCTCTTTTATCTCCAACAAAATGGAGTCCAAGCGGCTGGCTTCGCCGGCCTATCGGCAAAAGGTTGCCGAAGGGGTGGCGGACGGGATCCAGAAATATATTGATGCGATCAAGCTTGCCGTCAGGTAGGGGCGAGTCGCAGTAAATTAACCGAGAAGGGAGGCAAACCATGATTGAACAGAAATTCCCCCTGCGTGACGAAGACATTCCCCGGCAGTGGTACAACCTGGCGGCAGACCTGCCGACCCCGCTGGAGCCCCTGCGGACCCCCACTGGTGAACTGGTGACTCCGGACATGATGGCGGCCATCTTTCCCATGAACCTGATCGAACAGGATGCGAGCCAGGAGCGCTGGATCGATATCCCCGAGCCCCTGCTCGAACTCCTGGCCAGCTACCGTCCGGCTCCGCTGAAACGGGCTGTGCGCCTGGAGAAGGCCCTGGATACACCGGCCAAGATTTACTACAAGGACGAGAGCACTTCGCCGGCCGGCAGTCACAAACCCAATACGGCCCTGGCCCAGGCCTGGTACAACAAGCAGTTTGGCACCAAGCGCCTGACCACCGAAACCGGCGCCGGGCAGTGGGGCAGCGCGCTTTGCTATTCCTGCGCTCAGGTCGGCCTGGAGTGCAAAGTTTTCATGGTCCGGATCAGCTATGATCAGAAGCCGTATCGCAAGATCCTGATGGAAACCTGGGGCGGCACCTGCATTCCCAGTCCGAGTACCGAAACCGAAGCCGGCCGCCGGTTTCTCGAACAGTACCCGGACACTCCCGGCAGCCTGGGCATGGCCATCAGTGAAGCGGTGGAAGCCGCGGTCAGTGACACGAGCGGTGAAACCAAGTATTCCCTGGGCAGTGTCTTGAACCATGTCATGCTACACCAGACCATTATCGGCCAGGAGGCCAAGAAACAGCTGGCCATGGCCGGGGTCAAAAAACCCGATATCGTGATCGGCTGTGCCGGCGGGGGCAGTAATTTTGCCGGCCTGGCCTTTCCCTTCGTCAATGACAAGATCCACGGGGATGAGATCACCATCATTCCGGTCGAGCCCCAGTCCTGTCCGAGCCTGACCAAGGCGCCGTTCACCTACGATTTTGGTGATACCGCGGGCATGACCCCGCTTTTGCCGATGCATACCCTGGGGCACAATTTCGTGGCTCCACCCCTGCATGCCGGCGGCCTGCGCTATCACGGCATGGCTCCCCTGGTGAGCCAGGCCGTGGTCGAGGGGCTCCTGGAGCCGATGAGCATTCCCCAGCTCGAATGTTATGCTGCGGCCGTACAATGGGCCCGGACCGAGGGGCCGATCTGTGCCCCGGAAACCAGCCACGCCATTGCCGCCACCATCAGGGAAGCTAAAAAGGCCAGGGAAGAGGGCCGGGAAAAGGTGATTCTCTTTGGTTACAGCGGCCACGGACTGCTGGATTTGGCCGGTTATGACGCCTATTTCAAGGGCCGCCTGGAAGATTACGAGATCCCCGAAGAGGAGTTCCGGAAAGCCCTGCTTTCCTCTCTCGAAGGACTGCCGAAAGCCGAGGGGAAGAAGACCGGCAAATGGGGCTGATGACTGCCCCCGGAAGGGTTCTGAAGAGCACAGCGAGAGGGAGTGGCGGAATCTGAATGGTCCGTCACTTCTTCGGTTCGGCTCTGACGGACGGAAACAAAAAGGCACCTGTCCCGGTCTGGCGGACAGGTGCCTTTTTATTTAGTTTTTGGGTAACTATTCAGCTAAATTCTATTCCCTCTTTCAGGAGGAAGCGGGGGTGGTTTTCGGAGCAAGCGTAAGGAAAAACAGAAATCTTATCGCCTGGCGAAGAAAAGCCGCGCCTGCCCCCGTAGTCAGCTGAATAGTTAAGTTTTTTACGAAACCGGGTTACTGTTCGAGCTTGCTGGTGTTCATTTTGCCGATGTGGCATTTGACGCAGTTTTTCTTGACCGAGAAGGCCGTATCGCCGTCATGGCAGGCGCCGCAGGTTTCACCTTCTTCCATTGCCTTCATGGTGAAATCCTTGTTTTCAGCAGTCGAGCCGGCATCCTGCTCGAAGAGATCATCATGGCAGTCGGAACAGTCTAAATCGCTATGCTTGGCATGATCGAAAACCACGCCGGCCACCGGTTTTTCAAAAACAATCAAGCCCCCGCCTTCGTCGTCATCGGCCGCCAGGCAGTTGAAAGCGACAAACACCAAGAACACTATCGACAGGACAATTATAGTCTTTTTCATAGCCTTTTTCCTTAATTTTCCGGGTTAGCTTTTTCTGTAATGGACACGGGGCCGGGTGTGGCATTCGGGCTTTAAGACGCGAACCGTTTTCTCGTAGTCGTTGAGGAGTTTGTAGACCTCGCTGTCATGGTCGTTGAGATCGCCGAAAATACGGACATGGGCGGGACAGGCCTCGACGCAGGCGGGCTTGAGTCCCTTCTCGAGACGGGGCTGACAGAAAGTACATTTGTCGATTGCGTGGATGTCCTCGTTGTAGTAGCGGGCGTCGTAGGGGCAGGCCAGCATGCAGACCTTGCAGCCGATACATTTCTTGGGATCGACCAGGACAATGCCGTCTTCTTTCCGTTTGTGGCTGGCCTGGGTCGGGCAGGCGACCACGCAAGGAGCGAAATCGCAGTGGAAGCAGAGAACCGGCATGAACGATTTGTGCCCGCGCTTTTCAACCTCGAGGATTCGGGTCCGATACCCGTATTCAGGTACGTCCCAGGTTTTACGACAGGCATCCATGCAACGTTCACAGTCGATGCAGCGGTCTTCGAGAATAACCATGCAGTAGCTGTGCTTGTACTTGAAATCCTTGATTTCGTGGATCTCGTGAACCTTGCCTTCGACCTTGCCGATGCCTTTTTCCTCAACCCCACGGGCAATGGACGCAATCAGCGGAGTGGTCACCGCGCTGATGATGGTCATGGACCCGGCCGTGATCTTCAGAAAGCTTCTGCGACTGAAGGTCTTTTTATCATTGTCGTTGCTCATTCCTAAGTACCTCCGTTATATTTAGAAAATAGACGATATTCTTTCGTTGCTTTCGGGCCTCAATGGACTTCGTCTTCGTCAAGGTCGAGAATCTTTTCACCCAGAATGTAAACCAGGCCGACGAAGGAAAGGCCGCCGCAGAAGACCAGCATCTCGGGGACCGTGGGGGCGTACTGGTTGTAGAACCGGGCGCAGGTGGCGCCGACTTCATGCCAGAGAGGTACGATCTGGCCGGCCAGCATCAGGTCGTAGCGCATATAGAAGATTCCGCAGATGCTGATGGCCGAGCAGATGAACATCACGGCCTGGTTCCGGGCCCGGGTCAGGAGGATGAAAATGAACGGGACCAGGAGACCGCAGGTAATTTCGAAGAACCAGAAATTGATTTTCAGAGGCCCTTCAAAACTGTCGATGGCCTGGGTTTTGCCTCCGGCATAAGCGAGAGTGCCGATAATGTGGCTCCAGGTGTCGAAGAACATCATGATAAAGATGGCGAAAACGAAGAGCCAGCCAAGATTTCTGAAAGACTGGTTGAGACGGTTGTCAAAGGGGCGCTGCTTGACGTGGCGCGAGAGGTAGGTGAAAAAGATAATGGCGGCGGTGCCGGAGAAAAAGGCTGAAACGATGAAGTAGATCGGCATGTAGGCGCCGAACCAGAAAGGCCGGCCCTGCAGGGTGCCGAACACCGCACCCATGTTGCTGTGGGCGGCAAGACCGAAGGACAGGCCCAGAAAACCCAGAATAGAGCCCAGTTTGTGGTTGTTGTAGACCAGGGCGATAAACTCGGTAATCATGAAGGCCAGGTAGAAGGAATAGAGACAGGCCATCCACCAGATACCCGATTTGAAGTTGGGAGTCAGGACGAAATAGTACATTTTCCAGGGAGAATCGAGTTCGAACATGAGGCAGACAAACCCCCCCATGATCGTCACGACGGAAAGGAAAACAGCACGTTTGGCGATGGGAGCGAAAGCGTCGAAATGGAAAACGTGGCCGATGGCTGAAATGATGCAGAGCCCGGTCGAGGTGACGACGAAGAAAATGTAGGCTCCAAGCAGCAGGGCGATGGGCATTTCCCGCGTGGTTCCGTAAAGTTCCAGATGCCCCTGGAACAGGCCCTTGATCCCGATGGCTACGGCGACCGCCAGGGATAACGCAAATATCACACAGAGCAGAAGTTCCAGTTTGCTGAATTTGAGTGAGAAATTAAACCTTTTCTTCATTGTTTCATTCTCCCTAAATGCCGAATTAGAAGATTAAAAAAACAGGATTAAAAACAGGCTTTTTCAACCTCTCCGGGGTTTCCGGCCATTTCCACGATGCGCGGATGCGCGCCGGGAGGCTCCGGTGCCGAAAAAAAACCAAATTTGTACTGTATGCTGTGGACTTTATTGGCAAAAAGCAGAGGGACGCTTACCATAATGAATTTGTTAATGCAAGAGGATTATTTCACAGGTGCAAAATCGAATATTGTATAATCCTGTGTTTGAAAATCCCCTGTTTGTAGAGGCCTTGTAAAAACATAGATTTATGATGGAAAGGGGACGGAGAAACTCTTTTGCGGGAGTTGGGCGCGGGCTATTTTTTTTTGCCTAAAAAAATGTTTGGTAACGACGGTTCCGGCAAACCCGGCGGGATCGTCCCGGCCGGCAAAAAAAGCGGGCTTCCCGGATTCCGGGAAGCCCGCTACTATACTCGACTGAACTGGCAGGGTCTGTTAAAAAAACAGACAAGTAGTACTGTTGCTGTTGTTCTCTGGAACCGGACTAGATCTTGAGCACGAGCATCAGGGCGATAACCAGGGCGTAAATGACCAGAGATTCGATCATGGCCAGGCCGATGATCATCGGAGTGGTGATTTTGCTGGCGGCGCTGGGATTGCGGCCGATGCTGTCGAGAGCCGATTTGATACCCATCGACTGACCGAGGGCTCCACCGAAAGCGGCGACGGCAATCGCCAGGGCGGCGGCGTACGCGACACCGGTTCCGTCAAAGCTCTTGGCAGCGGCTTCCGCGGCGGCTTCATTGGCGAACGCGGCACTGGCCATGCACAGGGTAGCAATCGCGGTGATAATCTGCATTACTTTTTTCATGTTGTCACCTCCTTAAATAAATTTCCAAAATATTTTTCGGTTGTTCTTCCTCCGGCCCGCTGCCGGGGGAAGTAATTATCCCGCCTGGATCAGTGATCGTGTGAGATCGCTCCCTGGAAATAGGCCAGGGCAAGCAGGGTGAAGACAAAGGTCTGTACGAAGGCCACGAACAGTCCCAGGAAAGCGAGTGGAACCGGGACCAGGATCGGGGCCAGCATGACAAAGATGGCGGCTACCAGGTGGTCGCCCATAATGTTGCCGAAGAGACGCAGAGAGAGCGACATGGGGCGGGCCAGGTGGCCGATAATCTCGATCGGAATCATCAGGGGGGCAAGCCAGAGAAAAGGGCCGACGAATTGTTTCAGATATTTGGGGCCGTGTTCTTTCCAGCCGAAATAGTGGGTCAGGAAAAAGACCGTCAGGGCGCAGGCGGCGGTCGTGTTGATGTTGCCGGTCGGCGGGTTGAATCCCGGGATGAGACCGGAAAGGTTGCAGAACAGAATGAAGAAGATTCCCGCTCCAATAACGAACAGATAGTCACGGGCGACGTTTTCGCCCAAGGTGTCGCCAATCAGCTTGACAATCCCTTCCACCATGCTTTCGAGCAGGTTCTGCAGGGTGAATTTACCCTCGGGCACAATCAGCTCTTCCGGGTCCAGGCTCCTTATCTTTCGGGTTCCGATAAGGACCATGATGACGATGAGCAGGGAAATCAGGATGGCATTGGCAACATGACCGGGAAGCTGGTTCAAGCCGGGGATCAGACCTACCCAGGTAATCATTGGAGCATGATGCATGGTTTTTCCTTGAAATAAAGTCTTTTGTTAAATGGTTTCCAGGCTGTGTATTCTCACGCCTGTTTGTATGTTACTCTATTTCCCCGGGGTATCCTGGGGTTTGCTGAAGACCGCGTAAGCCAAGGCTTCGAAGGCGATACTGATAAGCAGCGCCGAAAAGCCGGTCAGGAAGGCGACCGGGTGGCAGAGTTTGCACAGTATCGCGGCAATGGTGAAAAAGGCCAGGCCGAAGGTATAGAGCAACAGCTTCAACCCCAGCCGGCCGGCCGCCCTGGCTTCCAGTCCGTCTTCGTCGACTCCGGCAAAAGCCCGGGTAACCGTGGTGCTGAGCAGGAGAAAATAGACAAACGACAACCCGCCCCCGACCAGCACCCCGGTCGTGCCGAAGCTGCTGCCTCGAGCCGGCAGGGTCACCAGGGCCAAAACTGCGGTAATGATCAGGATATTGACATTGATTCGCAGCAGGCGTTTATCTTTCATTTTTCTTCAAATCTGCCCGTCGGTTGGCTTCCTCCTCCCTCTCCTGTTCGCGCTGTTCGCGTTCCAGGCTTTTCAATACGAGGTAAATCCGTTTGAAGCCGGCCGCAACACCGCACAGCAGAAGAAAGATCGTCAGCCACGGAGAAGTGCCGAGCCACTGGTCCAGGTAGTAACCGGAGACAATGCCGATGGCAACGGAAAAACCAAGTTCCAAGCCCACGGAAGCATATCGGCTGACTTGATCAAAAACCTTTTTAGTCTTGGATTTTTGCGCCATTTGCCAGCTTCCCGCACTTTCCGTCTGGGAAGATATTCACCCTTTCCGGCCGGACCTTTCCGGTATGTTAAAGAACCCTAATCGCAATTAGCTGCGCTCCTTTAGCATAGCCGGTTTGTCGAAGTCAAGTTCAAATCTCGGCCAGGCTTGATTTGACCGCCTCCAGTGTTTTTTCGAGGTCTTCATCATTGTGGGAGGCGGAGATGAAGCCGGCTTCAAACTGTGATGGAGCCAGGTAGATGCCGCGCTGCAGGAGGCCGGCAAAGAACCGGCTGAAACGGTCGCAGTCGGAGGATTTGGCGGTTTCGTAGCTGGTCACCCTGGTCGCCGTGAAGTAGGTGCAGAGCATGGAGCCGACCCGGGTGCAGTAGTGGGGGATGCCGCGTTCCCGCAGAAGTTCATCGATGCCCTCCCCGAGGAGGGCGGACTTGCGTTCAAGCTCGGGATAGGGGTCTTCACTCTTCAAAAGCCTCAGGGTTTCCAGGCCGGCGGCCATGGCCAGGGGATTGCCGGAAAGGGTTCCGGCCTGGTAGACGGCGCCGAGCGGGGCCAGGCACTCCATGATTTCCCGGCGGCCGCCGAAAGCTCCGACCGGCAGCCCGCCTCCGATAATCTTGCCCAGGCAGGTAAGATCGGGAGTTATATTATAATGTATCTGCGCTCCTCCATAGGCGACCCGGAAACCGGTCATGACTTCGTCAAAGATCAGGACGATGCCGTGTGCGTCGCAACGGCTTCGCAACCCCTCGAGAAACCCGGGTTCGGGTGGTATGGTGCCCATGTTGCCGGCTACGGGTTCGACGATTATGGCGGCGATCTCGCCGGCGGCGGAGGCCAGCAGTTCATCGACCGAGTCCAGGTCGTTGTAGACCGCGGACAGGGTGTGGCGGGTAAACTCTTCCGGCACCCCGGCACTGTCCGGCACGCCCAGGGTCGTGGCGCCGGAGCCGGCCGCAACCAGGAGGGCGTCGACATGGCCGTGGTAGCAGCCGGCGAACTTGACAACCTTTTTACGCCCGGTAAAGCCCCGCGCCAGGCGGATCGCGCTCATCGTGGCCTCGGTGCCGGAATTGACCATTCTTACCATCTCAAGGCTTGGCAGGGCCTGGCAAAGTTCCTCCGCCATCTCGATTTCAAGAATGGTCGGGGCTCCGAAGCTGGCGCCCCGGGCCACTCTTTCCCTGACCGCGTAGACAACGGCGGGGTGAGCATGGCCGAGGATCATCGGCCCCCATGAACCGACATAGTCGATATATTCATTGCCGTCGACATCGTAGATTTTGCTGCCTCGTCCCCGGATGATAAAAGGAGGCTCGAGATTTACGGAACGAAAGGCCCTGACCGGGCTGTTAACCCCACCGGGAATTACCTTGGCGGCCCGGGCAAAAAGTTTGCGGGAGGTTGTGTGTTTCATGTTTTTCTCCTTCGCCATCATTTAACCTTCCTTATTCTTCCTGCTTTGTTTCCCAGGAGGCAAAGAGGCCTTTTTTTAACAGGGTGAATTCTTCTTCGCTGATTAATTTGCGGTCGTACAGGTCCGCCAGGCGTAGGATTTCGTCCTGTTTATTTGAGGCCTTGTTTCCCGGTAAAGTCGATTCCGGCAGGGCTTTGACGACTTCCGGCTCACGGTTTACGGCTAGTGCCTCAGGGAAATTATTTCCATTCTGTTCAGGGCGGTTGTGGATGGAGATAGAGGCCAGTCCGCCCATGAAATCGATCTTTAAGTCATGGTTGTGCCGGGAAGAAGCCCGGCACAGGTCGTTGATCAGGTTTTTACTGTTTTTCCTGTATTGGCGATAGAAAAAAATACTTGTGACCAGGAGAAACAGTAATCCTCCACCGATTACATAGCCGATATAATCGGCCAGGGCCTGGATGAAGATAATGGCCGCTGCCAGGGTTACGACAAACAGCAGATGGACCATGATGATTAGATAGCCGGTCCAGGTCTCTTTGAAAAGAGAGCTTTCTTTTTTCCGGGAGGAAGGGGTAGGCATTGCCGGAGTTTCCGTTGGTCAGCTGGATAGATGGTTGGTAAACGGGCCTGGTTCTGTTCGGTGGGTGGCAAAGATAGTGATTTTCGCGGATTAAAGCAACAAAAAAACAAAAAACATGGGGAAGATGCACGTCAGCCCGGAAGTTTAAGCGCGGGGAGATTTCCCCGGCCCGGCCGGGTTGACGCTGGGAGCTTGCCCGGATGTGAATCTGTTTGTCAGGGATTGAGGTGCGTAAGCTGGTCTTTTTGACGGGGATTGATGCTTTCGCTCAGGTGGTCGTGCAGGTATTTGCGGTTGGTGATTTCGTTGCCCAGGAGATGCTCTATCCTTCTCGTAATGTCCAGGCAGCTGCTATCCTGGAAATCAAACAATTCCAGGTCGACCTGGCCGTCACGATGAATGGTGATTTCTATTTTGCTCATTACTGTAATTATCTGGTGAGTGTTGTCCCCGGGGCGAAATGCGCCCCGGGGTGGGGGTTAGAATCGCGGTCTAAGCCGGATTACTTTTTGGGTTTCGGTTTCCTCAGCCACCTGCTCCTGTTCCAGATCCATGGTCAGTTCTTCAATCAAAGCAGGGTTTTCCTTGAGCAGTTTCTGCAGGAGCAGGACCTTCTCCTGGGTGGTTTCGTGATCTTTTTTCCTGAAATGCTCATAGGAGCAGAGGATGATGGAGGTAAAGACCAAAGCGCCCCAGGTTATTACCAGGATGATGCCGATGCTGTGGAGGGCTGGGATGAAAACGGCTGGAATGGCCAGCAGGCCGACAAACTTTCCCGCAATCAGGCAGGCTCCCCCGATTTTGGTCAGGGTGGGAAGACCACTGATAATGCCGCTAACATCGACCTCCCTGCCGGAAGTTCTGTTGGCGGGTTGATAACCTGTAATTTGCTGCCGATTCATTTTCCCCTCCTCTTGGGGCCTGTTACCCATGGTTGTACTGCGTTCAATAAGCTTGTGGTTTTTTTCTCTTTCTCTACTATCTGAGTATAGCCGATTTTTTCTCGTTTGTCAAATACAGTAGACAAAATAAAATATTTTATCTAAAGTATAAGGTAGATAAGGGTGCGCTTTGGGGACCTGTAAAAAATATCAATGGTGTTTGTAGCTGTTCAGCTAAATTTCATCCCCCCTCTTTCAGGAGGGGGCGGGGATGGTTTTTCTGAGCGGTTTCGGGAAGATTTCGTTGTTTTTCCCAGCGAGCGGGAGCCCATAAGCATTGCTACTGTTTGAGCGGAGCGAGTTTTGCAATGCGGGCGTAGTGAGTGTAAGGAAAAACAGAAATCTTAACGCTTAGCGAAGAAAAGCCGCGCCTGACCCCGTATTCGGCTGAATAGTTTCTGGTGTTTTTATTTGCCCTGGGTCCGGGTTTCGGGCGGGCTTGAGGAGTGGATATGGCGAACCTTGATGACGCGCAGGTCGCGATTGCGGGCAATATTGATGAAGATTTTTAATTCCCTGGATTTTCTCTGGACCGCGGCAAGGTGTTCGATGAGCTTTTCCCGCAGTTTATCGTAACCGGGTCGCTGGCGCAGCAGATCAAGCAACTGGTTGAGCCGGGGCAGGGCTGTTGTTTCATGCAGGCCGGGCTCGTCATCGAGCCAGGACTCCAGCAGTTCACAGACGGCTTCTCGGAAAAAACCGCGATACTTGCGGGTGCGGTTGACGATAATGGATTCCGCACTGCCCCCGGGCAGTGAAATTTCAGTCAGGAATTTGACGAAGACCAGCAGGGGGAGGCGGACTTCCTGGTGGCCGGCTTCAATCTCGGTTTCGTCTTCCAGGCCGAGGATGAGCTTTTGCAGTGCGACCGGTTGCTGCCGGAAATGGCTGTTTGCCAGGTCGTATAGGGGAGGGCCGTCCTGGACCAGGTGCTGGACAATTTTTTTCAGCAGCAGCCGGCCGGTATCCGGCCGCTGGTTCAGAAAAAGGCACATGGCTTCACTGAAATCCTCGATTTCGCTCAGGTATTTCAGGCGTTCACTGATGCTCAGGGCCTGGTCTTCCTCAAAAAACCGGATGAAGCGGAGAATCAGTTCGAGGTCGCGGGGGGCCAGATGGGGTGAGAGCCGTCTGAAAAGCCGACAGGAAAACGACCAGTCGAGGTCGAAAAGAAGCTTTGTCAGGGTTGGCCTAAGTTTTGGACAGTCGGGATAGAAGCGAGCCAGGGCGAGGGCGGTTTCCTGCTCCGCGAAAGACAGCGGGGGACGGAAGCGATTGACGATTTCAGGCCATTTAGTGCCGGGCCCGAATCTTTCCAGGGCCCTGAAGAGTTCGGGGTCAAGCTTATGTTCATCATAGCAGCCGGCCAGCAGGTCAGCCTTTTCCGGGTCGATGCCGGACCTGGGGTGCCGGGCAACCAGGCGCAGAAGGAGACGGCGGGTTTCCGGGTCGCGGGTTTGCCGGAGTAACTCGAAAAGGGTTTCGAGGGCCTCCAGGCTGGGGTTGAGAGCCAGGGCCGAAAGGGCAAGTCCGCGTTCCTCGCGATCACCCCGGCGGGCGGATTTTCGCAGTAAGGCAATGGCTTCCGGGTTCTCGCAGGCGGCCAGTCCGGCAAAAGCCCGGCAGCGGCTGCGGGCCCGCCAGGAGCGGCCGATACCCAGCAGAGCCTCGCAGGCCTCGGTCTCGCCCAGGTGGGCCCGGGCACATAGGTATTCGGGGTTTTTCGCGCCGGGCTTCCGGAGCCGGGGAAGAATTTCGTTAAGCTTGAGGTTGCGGACGGCTTCCAGGCCGCCGCCTTCAAGTCTCCGGTCTCCGCTTTCGAGGGCGGTCCGGACAAGTTCCAGGCAGCGTTGCCGCAGCTTATCGGAAAGAGGAGGCCTGAGCAGGCCTAAAAGCGGAAGGTTTTCCTGCAGGATTTCCAGGTGCTGCAAAAGATATGACCCGAGTTCCGGGCCGGAGCAGATCCGGCGGAATTCTTCGAGTGCTGCAAAACGAATTTCGCTGTCGGGTATGGCGGACAGCAGGTTGAGGGCTTTTTCCGGTGGAAAGAGACGGATTGTCAGGGAGGCGGCTATACTTGTGGTCAGCTCGACCGCAGTTTCCCGGCTGGACAGCAGGCGGGAGAAGTAATCACCTAATGATGCCCTGGCCGAGGGCTTGCAGATTTCTTTTTTGAGCTGGGAAATCTGCGGGTAAAATTCATCCCGGTCGTCGATTCCGAGCTGGTTGAAGAGCATGAAAACAAACGGGTAGCCACCAAGAAACCAGGCTGTGGTGAACACCAGGTGGAGGTTGGGGTCGCCGGGGCCGCTAAGGGTTTGCGTGAGCCTGCGGCCCAGGTGGTGGCAGGCGGCCTGTTCCCGGGAACTGCGGGCATGGTCGCGAAAGGCCAGGTTGACCCGGTGCATAAGGTCAATGACCTGCCAGCGCAGGTGCCAGTTGTCGGTCAGCAGGTCCTGAATGATTTCCGGGGAAGGTGGTTGAATCTTCATGGTCTTCAGGGTCGTTAATGCCTTGTGCCGGTGCTCCGGCGGGCTTCCCCGGGTGGGTGCCCCTGGCAGGTGATGCCGGAGGCATTCGTTTTTTGAACAGGCTCCCGGAAGTTGCCGGTGGCGGACGATTGCAGTGAGAATAAATGTTTTCGGAGGTTAAGGCAATATCTTTAATTCCGGGCCCCTGAACCGGGAGCGGTATCCGGGAAACCGGAAAAGTTCAGGAGGCCTTTTTTTTCTTGACATTAGAAAAGATGAACCGTATATATCCCGCGCTTAATAAAAGCTTCACATAATAATTATGCGGACTTAATTATTTGTTTTGTTTTTTGGGGGATGAGTGCTAAGTCCGCGAAATCAGAGGTGAAGAGACTATGTTGCGAGATTATGTACCGGTTATGCTGATGATGCTGGTCGGCGCGGGTTTCGGCGTCGTGGCGGTGGTGCTTTCCAGTGCCCTGGGGCCGAAAAGGCGTTCCCGGGTCAAAAAAGAGACCTACGAGTGCGGGATGACAACCCAGGGCGCGACCTATGCCCCGACCCCGATCAAATATTACGTAGTGGCCCTGCTGTTTCTGGTTTTCGACCTCGAGTGTGTTTTCATGTATCCCTGGGCGGTTCATTATAAAAGCCTGGGGGTTTTCGGTTTTGTGGAAATGGTCATCTTCATGGTGGTCCTTTTCGTCTGTTATGTCTATGTCTGGAAAAAGGGAGCCTTGGAATGGGAATAGAGAGTGGGTTGAAAGGCGACGGTTTTCTGGTTACCAGCCTTGAAGGCCTGGTCAACTGGGGGCGCAAGAATTCAATCTGGCCCTGTACCTTCGGTCTGGCCTGATGCGCCCTGGAGATGATGGCTACCAGTTTGGCTAGCTACGATATCGCCCGCTTCGGTTCCGAGGTTTTTCGGCCGTCGCCGCGCCAGTCCGATCTGATGATTGTCGCCGGAACCCTGACCAAGAAGATGTCGGTCATGGTCAAGCGCATTTACGAACAGATGGCCGAGCCCCGCTGGGTCATCGCCATGGGAGCCTGCGCTTCCTGCGGCGGTGTTTTCCAGAGCTACTCGGTGGTCCAGGGGGTTGACCAGATTGTCCCGGTTGACGTCTATGTCCCCGGCTGCCCGCCCCGGCCCGAGGCCCTGCTTGCCGCGGTCATGAAACTGCAGGACAAGATTACCAGGGACAAGTTTACCTCCCGGCCCGATTACGAGGAGCCCTCGACGCCGAAATCCGAAATCATCAGCTTGTGTTGACAGGTAAAAAAATGGCTATTGACAATGGTAAAGTTATGGAACTGCTGGGCGGCAAGTTTGCCGAGGCGGTGGTTGAGAGTCAGGAGTTTCGTGGTGATTTGACCGTGGTTGTCGCGCTCGACAAACTTCATGAAGTCTTGCGCTTTCTCCACGATGATGACACCCTGCACTACGACCACCTTTCGGATGTCGTCGGCATCGACCGCCTGCCGCGGAAGCCGCGTTTCGAGGTCGTTTACGTGCTGCATTCGATGGACGACTTCCGCCGCCTGATCGTCAAGGTCATGGTTGGCGAAGGCGAAGAAGTGCCCACGGCGACCGATATCTGGAATTCGGCCAACTGGCCCGAAAGGGAGGTCTTCGACATGTTCGGGGTCGCCTTTGCCGGCCATCCCGATCTGCGCCGGATCTTCATGTGGGATGATTTCGACGGCCACCCGCTGCGCAAGGATTTCCCGTTGCGGGGGAAGGATTTCGACAAGCGCTGGGACCCGGACCAGATTCAGGTACTTTAATAAGCTTTGCCGGTATTCCGCTCATTCCAGGGAATTTAAGCAATAATTTTATTTGAGGTTGGAAGCGATGGCTGAAGGTAAATTATTGACCATCAACATGGGACCGCACCACCCGGCGACGCACGGGGTTCTGCGGCTGGTCCTGGAACTTGATGGTGAAACGATTGTCAAGGTCACACCCCATATCGGGCACCTGCACCGCGGCATTGAAAAGATAGCGGAAAGTATGAACTATCAGCAGGTCATTCCCCTGACTGACCGTTTCGACTATACCGCCGCCACGCTCAACAATCTGGGCTACTGCACGGCCGTCGAGAAACTGCTCGGCATCGAGGTGCCGAAGCGGGCCCAGTACATTCGGGTCATCATGAGTGAGCTGGCCCGGATCATGGGTCACCACCTCTGGATCGGCAGCCACGCCCTTGACATCGGGGCCATGACCGTCGTCTTCTACGCCTTCCGCGACCGCGAAATGATCATGAATATGACCGAGGAGGTTTCGGGCTACCGTCTGACTCCCTCCTACCTGCGGATCGGCGGCGTCGCCCGGGACATCACCCCCGATTTTGTCAAGTTCCTGCGTGATTTCATCAAGTGGTTCCCAACCGCGGTCGCCGGTTACAACACCCTGCTGACCGACAACATCATCTGGCGCCAGCGGACCATGGACATCGGGGTGATTTCGCGCGAGGACGCCATCAACTACGGACTCACCGGCCCGTCGCTCAGGGGCTCCGGGGTGGCTTACGATCTGCGTAAGGCCATGCCGTACAGCAGCTACGATGATTTCGATTTTCAGATTCCGGTGGGCGAGAAGGGTGACGTTTACGATCGTTACCTGGTGCGCATGGAAGAGTTTCTCCAGTCTCTCAAGATCATCGAGCAGGCTCTGGAGAACCTGCCGGAAGGGCCGGTCAATGTCGACAACCCCTGGATTACCAATCCCGACCTCGGGGCCGTACAGGAAGATATCAGCGCCCTCATCCGGCGTTTCAAGATCCAGTGCCAGGGGCCGGAGGTTCCGGTCGGCGAGGTCTACCACGCGGTCGAGGGCTCGAAAGGTGAATTAGGCTTCTACCTGGTTGGCGACGGCACCGAGCATCCGTACCGGATGAAGGTCCGCTCCCCCTGTTTTATCCTCGTCAGCGCCCTCGAGAAAATGATGCTGGGTCACATGATCGCGGATGCGATCGCGATTATCGGGAGCATCGATATCGTGCTTGGGGAAATTGACCGTTAAGGGACAAAGCGGAATTTATTTTTGAGTTATATTGAATGGGAGTTCGGTTAATGGCTGAGATATTATTCAGTTCCTGGGGCGGTGAGGTCGTTGACAACCGCGGTAAAGAGGGCCAGGACTTTGAGCCGGTCAACACTATTGATCTGCCGGAACATTTCAGACAGGACGAAGCCGTCAAGGCCCTGATGGGCTGGTACGGGCTGGTGCTGCGCGACCCCGAAACCGATGTCGTCGACCTCTGCCGGGTCTACATCGGCGAGGTCCAGAGCAAGTCCTGCGGCAAGTGTTTTCTCTGCCGGATAGGGACCCGGGTGATGGCTGAAATCCTGGAGCGCATCTGCGCCGGCCGGGGCGCGGAGCGGGATCTCGAGATCCTGGCCCGCCTGGCCGAGTCGATCAGCGAATCTTCCAAGTGCAACATCGGCCAGTCCGGTCCCCTGCCGGTACTCCACGCCCTGGAACATTTTGCCGATGATTTCAAGGCCGCCGTCAATGAGAAGCAGGCCCGTCAGGCCGGTGTGTACCATTCCCAGCTGACCGCGCCCTGCATGGATGCCTGTCCGATCCATCTCGATATTCCCAGCTACGTCGAAGCCATCAGGGAGGGCCGTTTTCTCGATTCTCTCGATATCATCCGCGAGAAGCTGCCCCTGCCCGGGGTTGTCGGCCGGGTCTGCGTCCGTCCCTGCGAGGAGCATTGCCGGCGCATGAATCTCGACGAGCCGATTTCGATCAAGTATCTCAAGCGCTTTGTCGCCGACTACGAACTCAGCAAAGGGCTGGAGCCCGAGTTCGAGATCGACCCCTCGGAAAAAACCGGCAAGGTGGCGATCGTCGGGGCCGGCCCCGGCGGGGTTACCTGCGCTTATCACCTGGCCCGCAAGGGGCACCAGGTGACGGTCTATGAACGTTTCAACGAGCCCGGCGGCATGTCGGCCATGGGAATTCCCGACTATCGCCTGCCCCGGCCCGTTCTTCGCGAGGAGGTGGACCGCATCGAACGCATGGGCGTGACCTTCAAATACGGGGTCACGGTGGGCAAGGATGTCAGGCTCTCCGAACTCGAGGCCGAAAATGACGCCGTCTTTATTGCCATCGGGGCCCAGCTCGGCACCACCATGCGGGTCGAGGGCGAGGACGAAGGCTACGCCGGCTATATCAAGGGGGTTGACTACCTGCTCGACATCAACCAGGGGCGCGATCCCTATCCCGAGGGCCAGCGGGTGGTCGTGGTCGGCGGCGGCAACGTCGCTATCGACTGCGTGCGCTGCTCCTTCCGGGTCGGCAAAAAGGATGTCAACCTGGTCTATCGCCGGACCAAGAACGAAATGCCGGCGGACGACGTCGAGATCCATGATGCCGAGGAGGAAAAGGTCAACTTCCATTACCTGACCCAGCCGATCAAGATCCTGGCCAAAGACGGCAAGGTCGTGGGCCTTGAGTGTGTCAAGATGGAACTCGGCGAACCCGATGAATCGGGCCGCCGCCGGCCGGTTCCGGTCGAAGGCTCGAACTTTGTCATCGATTGCGACATCGTGGTCCCGGCCATCGGCCAGACCATGGACCTCTCGCTGCTGGAAGGCCGCGAAGATGTCAAGACGACGCGTTGGCAGACCTTGGTGGTTGACGAGGTCACCAAGCAGTCCGACAACCCCAAGATCTTTTCCGCCGGCGACTGCGAGACCGGGCCGGGGGCTTTGATCACCGCCTGCGCCGGCGGCCGCAAGGCGGCCTTCAACATCGACAAGCTGATCAACGGCGAGCCGCTGGACTACACCCTGGAAGATTATTTCGACCAGTTTTTCAAAAAGGTCAAGGTCTATGATCCGGCCGAGGACATTGGCTTGCTCGGCGGCCGGCCCCGTTACCAGCTGAAGATGCTCGATCCCGAAACCCGGAAGTTCACCAACGACGAGGTTGAGCAGGGCTTCTCCCGGCTCGAGGCGGTGGCCGAAGCCGACCGCTGCCTGCGCTGCTACCGGGTGGCGACCGTCAAGGTGGGATAACGGGTACCGTGAACAGTTCCCCCGTGAACGGGGTTCGGATAGGAAACAGCTCATCTAATTCAAATTTTAGGCAGGGAAAAACAGTATGGTCACGTTGACGATTGACGGCAAGGAAGTCACCGTCCCCCAGGGAACGACCATCCTTGAGGCGGCCCGGAGCGCCGGGATCAGGATTCCGACGCTCTGTTACCACGATCGTATGAATCCCATCGGTTCATGCCGGATGTGCGTGGTGGAAATCGAAGGCTACACCCATCCGATGGCGGCTTGCACAACCCCGGTCGAGGATGGAATCGAGGTGGTTACCACCTCCGAGCGGCTGACCCGGATCCGCCAGGACTCCCTGAAGCTGATCTTGGTCAACCATCCCCTCGACTGCCCGATCTGCGACAAGGGCGGTGAATGCCTGCTCCAGGACCTGGTTTACGAATTCGGTATCGACGAGGTCGAATACCGGGCCGCCAAGCCCGAGCGCGAGTCGATTTACGCGACCCCCCTGATTCGCTACTGGCCCGACCGCTGCATCATGTGCCTGCGCTGTGTCACCGCCTGCCGCGAGCTCAAGGGGATCGGCGCGATTTCGATCGAGGGCGACGGCTACGGGGCCCAGGTCGTGGCCATTGATCCGGAAAAGTGCCAGTCCTGCGGGGAGTGCCTGCAGGTTTGTCCGACCGGCTCCCTGACCGCCGACCTGACCCCCTACCGGGGCCGGCCCTGGCTGGTCAAGAGGGTGCAGACCACCTGCACCTACTGCGGTTGTGGCTGCCAGCTCGAACTCAATGTGCTAAACGATCGGGTAATCTCGGTAACCACCCGCGACGAGGTCGGCATCAACCATGGCAGTCTCTGCGTCAAGGGCCGTTTCGGTTACGAGTTCATCAACAGCGACGAGCGCCTGACCACCCCGCTGATCAAGAAGGACGGCGAGTTCCAGGAGGCTTCATGGGA
>WFRT01000131.1 GCA_015486445.1 Pseudomonadota bacterium
GGCGAAAGGCCGCCCCGCTTCACCCGTGCGTATCTTTGCCGGGAATGACCTGCCCCGTCCCGGTCGCATCGTCTCCCTGGCCCCGGATGTCGATCAGAATGGACTGATGGCCCGGATCCTGGTGGCCGTTGCCGATCCCCTGGGCCTGCGTCACCATCACCGTCCCCTGCTGCTGGGCACCTTTGTCCGGGCCCGGATCACCGGTCACGCCCTGCGGAGGGTGTTCAGGGTCCCCCGCCTGGCCTTAAGGGACGATGACAGGCTGTTTCTGGTTGATGCCGAAACCCGCCTTCATCACCAGCCGGTGCATGTCGTCTGGAAAGATCTTGATAATATTTTTGTCGACCGGGGACTCAAGCCCGGTGACCAGGTGATTGTTTCGAGCCTGGCCACGCCGATCGAAGGGATGCTGCTGCAGGTGGTGACCTCTCCCGGGCACGGCGGAGATGAAACGGTAAAGGCGGGATCCAAGGCTGGTGCGGGCAGGGTTTCGCCGGCCGGCGGTCGCGGGAGTGAATGATGGTTTCCGGCCGGATGGAGGAAAGGAAGGATTTTAAGCACTCCGGCGGTCCCATCGGCTGGATGGCCGGCAACCCGGTGGCCGCCAATCTCCTGATGCTCTTCCTCCTGGTCGGCGGGTTTTTCTGGGGCAGCCATATCAAGCAGGAGGTTTTCCCGGAGTTCAATCTCGACCTGGTTCAGGTTCGGGTTGTTTATCCCGGGGCCACGCCGGATGATGTGGCCAAGGGGATTGTCCTGCCGGTCGAAGAGGCGATCCAGAGCATAGACGGGATCAAGGAGGTGGTTTCGGTTGCCGACGAGGGGGTCGGAACGGTCCGGGTCGAGGCCGAAATCGGCACCAACCTGCACCAGCTTGCCCTTGACATCAAGAACGAGGTTGACCGGATCTACGCCTTTCCCGAGGAGGCCGAGGAGCCTCAGGTTACCATTCCCTCGCATAAAAACCAGGTCGTGACCCTGATTATCTCCGGCTGCCAGCCGCCGCAGGTGCTCAGGGAGATTACCGAGATGGTGCGTGACCGCCTGCTCCAGGACGATGATATTACCCGGGTCGAACTCTTAGGTGACCGCCCCCTGGAGATGAGTATCGAGGTTCCGGCCGCGACCCTGGAAGCCTACAACCTGAGACTTTCCGACATCGCCGTCAAGGTTGGCAACGCGGCCCGCGACATTCCCGGAGGTGCCATCGAAACCCGGGGGGGCGATATCCTCGTCAGGATGGCGGAGAGAAAGGATTATAAAAGTCAGTTTGCCCAAATCCCGATAATAACCGGGGCCGACGGCACCATTGTCACGCTGGGTGATATCGCCCGCATCCACGACGATTTCGAAGACCTCCGCCGCTATGTTTTTTACAACCAGGTCCCGGCCCTGGGGATCGAAGTCTATCGGGTCGGCGACCAGACCCCGATCACGGTTTCGGACGCGGTTTCCCGCCAGGTTGATGAACTGCGCCATCTCCTGCCGGTCGGCATTACCCTGGCCCTGGTCAACGATCGTTCCGAGATGTTCCGGCAGCGGATTTCGCTGCTGCTGCGCAACGGGACTCTGGGCCTGATCCTGGTTTTCGGCCTGCTTGCGATTTTTCTGGAAGCCCGCCTCGCTTTCTGGGTGACCATGGGCATCCCGATCTCTTTTCTCGGTTCCATGCTGATCATTCCGCTGTTCGGGGTCAGCATCAACATGGTTTCGCTGTTTGCCTTCATCGTGGCCTTGGGCATCGTTGTCGATGACGCCATTGTCGTGGGGGAGAATGTTTACCACTACAAGCAGCTCGGCTGCGATGCCTTTACGGCCGCGGTGGCCGGCTGCCGGGAGGTCGCGGTTCCGGTGACCTTCAGCGTTCTCACCAATATCGCGGCTTTCGTGCCGCTCTATTTTGTTCCCGGGATCATGGGCAAGATTTTTCGCATAATCCCGGTCGTGGTTATCGCCGTCTTCACTATCTCACTGCTCGAAGCAGTCTTTATTCTGCCGGCCCACCTGGCTCACCAGAAGAAGGTGAAAAATCGTTTTCTGGTTGCCCTCAATGCCTGGCAGCAAAAAATATCGGAATGGATATCCTCTTTTATAAAAAATGGTTATGGTCCATTCTTAAAGTTTTCTCTTAAGTTTAGATATGTCAGTATAACGATTGGCATCGTGATTTTGATGCTGACCCTGGCCTATGTCAGGAGCGGCCGGATGGGGATGACCATGTTTCCCAAGGTCGAATCCGACTATGCCTATGTTTCGGCCACGCTGCCGGTCGGAGTGGCGGTTTCCGAAACCCTGGCCGTCGAAAAGCTGCTGGTTGAAAAAGCCGACCGGCTGCTCGACGAGATTGGCCGCGAACGTCAGCTGGACGGGATCCTTTCGTTCGTCAACAACAACATTACCTGGGTCAAGGTCTACATGAAGCCACCCCGCATAAGACCGGTGCCGACCGATGAATTTACCCGGCGCTGGCGGAACCTGGTGGGAGGGATCCCCGGGATAGAAAGCCTGAAATTTGAATCCGACCGGGGAGGGCCCGGTTCGGGGGCCGCATTAACCATCGAATTGCAGCACCGGGACACCGACACGCTGGCGGCGGCCAGTGCCGAGCTGGCCGCCGCCCTGGCTTCCTATCCCATGGTCAGCGATGTCGACGACGGTTTCACCCTGGGCAAGAACCAGTTCGAATTTACCCTTAACCAGGTGGGCTATCGTCTCGGTCTCAGGCCCGCCGACGTTGCCCGCCAGATTCGCAGCGCCTATTACGGCTATGAGGTTTTTCGCCAGTTGCGGGGCCGAAATGAAATGAAAATCATGGTGCGGATGCCGAAAAAAGAGCGCGAGGCCCTGTACTACCTGGAAGAGATGCTGATCATGACGCCGGGAGGGGTCAAGGTGCCGTTGCTGGACGTGGTCAATATCCAGCGTGGTCGTACCTATACCACGATCCAGCGGCGCAACGGCCGCCGGGTGGTCAGCGTCAGCTGCGATGTAACCCCGCGGAGCCGGGCCGACATGATAAAGAACGCCCTGGTCAAAGAGGTGCTGCCGGGGTTGACGAGCAAATACCAGGGGCTGCATTACAGTTTTGCCGGCCGGCAGTCGGACCGGATGGAGAGTATCCAGGCCCTGGGCCGGAGCATGGTCATCGCCCTGATGGTGGTTTACCTGCTGCTGGCGATTCCGTTCCGCAGCTACGTCCAGCCCCTGATCATCATGATCAGCATCCCCTTCGGAATCGTCGGGGCGATCAGCGGCCATATCCTGATGGGCTACAGCCTGAGCCTGTTGAGTCTGTTCGGGATTGTCGCCCTCTCCGGGGTCGTCGTCAACGATTCCCTGGTCCTGATAGATTATGCCAACCGCCGGGTTACGGCCGGGGAGAGTGCCTACCAGGCCATTGTCGGCGCCGGTATCCAGCGCTTTCGCCCCATCATTCTGACCACGATGACCACCTTTTTCGGCCTGATGCCGATGATTTTCGAAACCTCACGCCAGGCCCGCTTTCTGATTCCGATGGCAATTTCCCTGGGGTTCGGCATCCTTTTCTCGACCCTGATTATCCTGGTCATGGTGCCAGCTCTCTACATGATTCTCGAAGACTGCAAAAAGGCGCTTTCCCGGTAATCCCGTTCGCTGCCTGAGCCGCTTCCCGGGGGGCGCGGGACAGAGGGTGCAATGAAAAATACTTGTAGTGATTTTTATCGGTTTTTATAAATGAAGGGTGGTTGAGGAAATGAGAAAGGTAAAGGTCGAAGAAGCGGTCGGTTTGATGGCGGCTCACGATATGACCGAGGTAAATGTCGAGAAAAACATCAAGCGGGTAGCTTTTCGCAAGCGCACCATCATCAGGCAGAGCGATATCGAAAAGTTGAAATCCCTGGGCCGTGAACACATCTTTGTTTTCGACGACCATGAAAACGAGGTCCACGAGGACGAGGCGGCCCTGGAGATAGCACCGCTGCTGACCGGCAGGAACCTGACCTGTGACCCTGAGCCGAGGGAAGGGAAAATCAGTTTTTACGCCGCGGTGGAGGGACTTTTCAAGGTCGATGTCGACCGGGTTGTCGCCGTCAACCGGCTTCGGGTTCCTTCGCTGCCAACCCTGCACAACAATTCGGTGGTCGCAAAAGGAAAACAGGTGGCCGCTTTCCGGATTATCCCCCTGACCTGTGCCAGGAAGGTGATCGATGATTGTCGGGAGATCCTCGCAAATGGCGACTGTGAGGGGGTTTTGACCGTCAAACCATTCGTCTATCGCCGGGCTGCCCTGATTGTAACCGGCAATGAAGTCTATTCCGGCCGGATCAAAGACCGCTTTACCGGGGTGGTCGAAAAAAAACTCTTAAGTCTCGGCGTCGAACTGGTCAATCGCGCCATCCTGCCGGATGACCGGGAAACGATTAAAGAAAGGATTGCCGAGTTCGCCGCCGGCGCCGATTTCCTGATTCTAACCGGCGGCACCTCGGTCGACCCGGACGATGCCACCCGGGGGGCGATGCGAAGCGCCGGGGTTGAACTTCTCCAGGAGGGGAACCCGATCCAGCCCGGCAACAATTTTACCATCGGTTACCTGGAGGGCAAGCCGGTTTGCGCGGTGCCGGCCGCGGCGCTTTTTTTCAAGGCCACAGCTTTCGACATCTTCCTGCCCAGGTTTGTCGCAAATGACCCGGTAAGCGCTGATGAACTGGCGGAAATGGCGGTCGGCGGTCTCTGCCATTTCTGCGAAATCTGCCATTATCCGATCTGTCCCTTCGGGCGTTGACGGGACAACGCGCGAAGGTGGTGCAGACTGCCAAAGCATTGTTTGCTCCAAGGTCGATCAACGAGGCAGCCAATGTGAACTTCACCTCCGGGGGCGTAGTCGGTTTCTATCTCAACGGCTTGCCCCGCAGTACCGGCCACGAGCTTGACGGTTCCCGGGCCTTGTAATTTTTTCGCTTGTAAACCTTACGCTTAATAACAAAGCCGGCCTCGGATAGAGGCCGGCTTTGTTTGTTTAATCAGTTTACCTCTGTTTGAAAATTTGTGAGACAGCAGTGAAGTGACAGCTATTTTTTAGATTTTTTGAATAAATTAAAACGTTTAACCTGTATTTCAGGGTCGGCTATAAGGTACAGGCATGGCATAATAAACAGTGCTACGGCAATTTCGAACACAAGGCCGCCGATTGCCCCGACCGCCATCGGCTGAAGCATATCTCCACCTTCGCCGATATTCAAAGCCAGCGGCAGGAAACCGGCGATGGTACTCAGTGTCGTCATAACCCGTGGCCGAAACCTGATTACCGCCGCATCACGGATTGCCGCAAAAGTGCTCTGCCCCTGTTGTCGGCGTCTTTCCTCGGCAAAGGCCAGCAGGAGTACACCGTCATTGACCGTTGCTGAAACCACGACCAGAACTCCGATCGCAACGACCGCACCAACTGCCAGACCGGTAACATACAGCCCCCAAACCATACCAATCAGACAAATGGGGATGCTGCCGATAATCAGAAGCGGCAGACGTATACTTTCGAATTGTACCGTCAGGACGACGAATGCGAGAAAAATGGCAAAGCCGAGAACCAGCCCGGCCGTTTGCTTCATCTCAGCCATCATTTGGGCCTGTCCCCCCATCTCGTAAAAGACGCCGGCTGGAGGTTTAAGCTTAAGCACCGCCGCTTCAGCCCGCCGGATGGCCGTACCCACGCTGATACCGGTTGCATCGGCTCGCACGACAATCTGCTTGGCCTGATTTTCTCTGACGATTTCCACGGGGCCTACAGCCCGGCGCACATCGGCGATATCGCGCAAGTAAAATTTTACACCCTCCGGGTTTTCTATAACCAGGCCTTCCAGATCCTGCTTGCCCGTTATCTTTCGTTCCGGGACCATAACCCGAATATCGTAGTACTCCGAGCCTTCGCGAAACTGCGTGGCAACCGTGCCGTTGACAAGTGAACGCAAAGTCTCGGCAACCTGTCGGGCCGGAATTCCCAGGGCTGATGCCCGCGCCCGGTCGATGTAGATACGGTATTCGGGTTTGCTCATATCCATGGAGATATTGACACCCGCCAGACCATCGACCTGACGCAGGGCTTTCGCTGTCTGCTGCGCAAAGGCATAGATTGATTGTATGTTCGGCCCCTTAATCTTGATCTCGACCTGCTGTTCCCCGACCTTGCGAATACCTTTGATCTTTTTGTGCATGACCGGAATTTTAGCTCCCGGAGAGGAGACCTTGCTGAGAACCTTACGGAGTTTCTTTATGAATTGATCCGTGGTTACGGAACGTTGGGCTTTGGGCACGAGTTGGATGTCAACCTCTCCCTCTTGGGCTATCTCATAGGTATACAGTCCCCATACTTTTCCTCCGGCAAGGGTAAAATAACTTTCGATAACCGGGTCATCGGCAATTTTTTGTTCAATTTGAGCAAGGATTTTGTTGACTCGTTTCACGGCTGTGCCGGCGGGCATCTTGACTTTCACCATTATCCGACCGTCATCAATCTGGGGCAGAAATTCGGATCCGACCTGTTTCAACAAAGGGAAGGCGGCCAGGATAGCAATAATAATGCCCGAAATCACAAACCACCGCATCCTCAATACGCGATCCAGTACCCAGCCGTAGGCTGAGGCGGCCTTCAGGTTCATTTCTTCAAGGAAATGGCTTAGTCCGGTATTACCGGAGCCCATCGTCGAACCCCTCAGCATCCGGTCGGTCACCAGGGGCGTTACTGTCCAGGCCATAAACAGAGACAGAACCACTACCCCGGCGACCACCATGACCAGTTCCTTAAAGAGAAGAACCATAAGCCCCGGCACTATCAGAAAAGGTAAGACCAGAGCCAGAAATGACAACGTGGCCGCCAGAATCGGTGTGCCGACCTCTTGCAAACCGCGCAGGGCGTAGTTCGGCACACCCTCCTGTTTCAGGCGGGTGATGTTTTCAACGGCGACAATTGAATTGTCGAGTACCAC
>WFRT01000132.1 GCA_015486445.1 Pseudomonadota bacterium
CCTCTAACCATAACCGCCGCCTTCATCAAGACTGGCTGTCACGGGCGGCTGCCACGGGGATCGGCTCATTGACAAGATCACTTTCGACGGTTGCGATAAAGCTGTGAACCAGGGTGCTGGTTACCCGGCGAATGGCCTTGGCCACGAGTTTGCGATATTCCTGCTCGGCATACATGCTTTCGGGGGTGACCTCGACCTCGGAACGGTTGCTCCACAACAGGCGCCCGGTCTTGGCGTCCTGAACCATGATCCGGATCTGGACTACGGCCCGCGGCACCTTGCCGCCGTTGTGCGCCAGGTAGGCCGTCCCGACCCCGGCCAGGCCCCAGAGGGTGGTATTCAAGGCATGGTAGTCATCGGTGTCGGTTACCGTCGGACCAAACAGCGGGTGTCCGCTGCTGACCGTATCCGTGTCTTCGTCAAAGGGAAAGTTCTTGTTGGCGTGACCAATAGCCAGCCCGGCAATCCCGCCGAGAGCCATCTTGTCCAGCATTTCGTAGTTATCCGACTTGGCCACCCCGAAAAGCATCCGCTGGCTGGAATTGAAAACAAAGGGCAGAACACCGATGTGAAAGGGATTGAAATCATCCCTGGCCACGCCCCGCTCAAATTCGATCAGGCGGCCGCGAATGATATAATCGGCACTGAAATGATCCCCGATCCGGGCAACTTCCTGACTGGTCAGCGAAACATGGAAGGGACTGCCGCCGGCGACATTGCCGGAAGAATCCTTTTCCTCGTTGTCGATGAGCTTGTTCCGGTTGATGGCACTTTCCATCTCCCGTACCATGGTATCGGACCAGCCTCCGGTTTCGATTTCGGAGCGCATGTAGCGGCTGCTGGCCGTATCGGTATAAAAGACCTCCGGGGTTTCGATGATATGTTCATCCATCAGGTAACTGACAACATCTTCCTCGGGGGCGGTCAGGAGCCCGTAGCGGGAGAATTCATCTTCCAGCGCCTCGGTTACCAGGACGTTGCGCCGCCAGTACAAATCCGGAGAAGATTTCGGGGTGTAATCAGCAAAAGGCATGATTACCACCGACTTTCCAGTAGGGCTGACCTTGTCGGTCGGAACCGGACTTACGGTCTCTTTGGTTATCTGCCCACAGGAGGCCAGTACCATCATCAGCACCACCACGAGAAAAGATGTGTATTTCAATTTCATCGCCCAAGTTCCTCCCTTGTCCTGCCAACCATTAGGTAATTTGCATTGGTAAACGAAAATGCTTAAACTAAAATTTTCTAATTAAATGGTTCAGAGATGCACATTGACACCCGCCCGCCGGAATGACATAATTGAACTGTCTTTTCAGGCTTGTAACCAATCGCCATCTTCCCGCCCTGGAAAATACGGGTTTTTAATAAACTCCGGGCTTAAAACTCTCTAATGCAAAACTCTCTGCAATCCGCATACCAGATTAAGGCTTTAATGAAAAGGAAAATTTTTCCCAAACGCTAAGACAGGGTTTTTTCTCGGAAAATAAAAAAGGGCTCCCAGTCATGGGAGCCCTCAAAGAAAGGCCATCGCGCAAGGCGGCGGAAAAGTTGTTTTACTCGCTCTTTTTGGCGTCCGGGGCCGAAGCCGGGGCCGGGGTCGGCTGGGCGGCCGGGGCCGCTTTCGGCACAGCGGCCGGAGAGGCTTTTACCGGGGCCGGCTTGGACGCTTTTTTAGCCGGAGCCTCGATCGGCGGCGGTTTGTAACCCTGCATTACGGTGCCCTTGGCCCGATGGGCCGACATAATCGTCAGGGAAAGTGAAGTTATCATGAACAGGGCCGCAAAAACCGCCGTCAGGCGGGTAAAGAACTTTCCCGAGCCGCTCCCGCCAAACAGGGTCTGGCTGCTCCCACCGCCAAAAGCCGCCCCCATACCGCCGGCGCTGCCGGACTGCAGCAGGATGACAACAATCAGTACGAGACTGAAAATAACATGAAAAACAATCAACAAAGTGGTCAAAACTAGATCTCCAGCATCCCGGCGCGCTCCAGCCCGCCATGATATAACGATTGAAACCTTGAAATCACGA
Source organism: Pseudomonadota bacterium (assembly GCA_015486445.1). GTDB lineage: Bacteria > Desulfobacterota > Anaeroferrophillalia > Anaeroferrophillales > Tharpellaceae > JAADEO01. The sequence continues at coordinate 2,029 of WFRT01000132.1, forward strand.
GGGAGGGCATTTACCAATTAGTCCGGACAAAGTCAAGGAAAAGTAGCCGAACCTTTACACTATTTCCGGACCGGGTACCGCTTCTACCCGGCTTTTCAGGCCCGGGCAATCCGCCAGAAGCTTTCGGGGTCGAGGGAAGCGCCGCCGACCAGAAGCCCGTCAACCTCGGGCTGAGCCAGCAGGGCGGCGGCATTCTGCGGCTTGGCGCTGCCCCCGTAGAGAATGGGAATTAAGCCGCCGCCGGCAAAACGACGGGCCAGGAAGCGACGAATCTCAAGATGCATCTGCCGGGCATCCTCGGGAACCGCGGTCTGCCCGGTGCCAATCGCCCAAACCGGCTCGTAAGCGATCATCAACCCGGCGCCGGCAAAGCCCTCAAGGCCGGTCTCAAGCTGCCCCAGCACCACGGCCGCGGCTTTCCCCGACTGGCGCTGTTCCAGGGTCTCGCCGACACAAAATATCGGCCTCAGGCCGCCCGCGGCCGCGGCCTGCAGTTTCAGGCGCAGCAGCTCATCATCCTCGTTGAACAGGTGGCGCCGTTCCGAATGACCGACAATGACCCAGCCGGCGCCGGCATCCCTGATCATCGCGACCGAGGTCTCCCCAGTATAGGCTCCGCTCTCCTGCGGGGCGCAGTTCTGCGCGACAAGACCGATCCCCAGTTCGCCACAGGCTTCGGCCAGGCCGGCCAGCAGGGTGAAATTGGGGGCCAGAAGCAGTTGCCGCGGCGGCCGGGACTGCCCCATAAACTCCTTGAACCGGCGCAGAAACTCCCGTCCCTGGCTCAAGGTCAGGTTCATTTTCCAGTTGCCGGCAACGATCTGGGGGCTCTCGTTCATTCCTGATCCTCTTTGAAATATTTCTGGCAGCACTCTTCCAGGGCCTTGACCGCCGGCAGCGTTTTCCCCTCCATCAATTCCAGGAAGGCTCCACCCCCGGTTGAGATATAGGATATCCGGTCAACCTCGCCGGCCTTGTGGATGGCGACATCGGTATCCCCTCCTCCGACAATCGTCAGGGCATAGGTGCTGGCCACGTTGTGGGCCATTCCGAGGGTGCCGCGGCTGAAAATGGGGATCTCGAAAACCCCCATCGGGCCATTCCAGATGATGGTTTTTGAATCCTGGATAACTTCGTTGAAAAGGGTCGCGGAGGCCGGCCCGATGTCGAGCCCCATCCAGCCCCGGGGAATTTCCTGGACCGGCACCACCTTGGTTTCGACATCCGCGGCAATCTCCGGCGCAGCCACACAGTCAACCGGAAGATAGAAGCGGATACCACGGCCGATGGCATCTTCAAAGGTGTCACGGGCCTGGTCGATCATGTCCTCCTCGATCATCGAGTTGCCGAGGCCGAAGCCCTGGGCCTTGAGAAAGGTAAAAGCCATGGCTCCGCCGACAATCAGCCGATCCACCTTGTGCAGCAGATTCCTGATCACCGGCAGTTTGCTCGACACCTTGGCCCCCCCGATAATCGCGGTCAGCGGGCGCAGGGGCTTTTCCAGGGCCCGGGCAAAATAATCAAGCTCCTCCCGCATCAGGAAGCCGCCCAGACAGACCGGCACGAACCGGGTCACCCCGACCACCGAGGCGTGGGCCCTGTGGGCCGTGGCAAAGGCATTGTTGACATAGATGTCGATCCCCTCTGCCAGGGCCCGGGCAAAATCCGGATCGTTACTGGTCTCGCCGGGATGAAAACGCAGATTTTCGAGCATGATCACGGAACCCGGTTCGGCCGCGACAATCTTCTCCCTGACCTTCTCCCCGACACAGTCATCGAGAAAGACCACCTCTTTCTTCAGCAGCCGGGTCAGGCGCTTGGCCACCGGTTCCAGGGAATATCCCGGCACCCGCCTGCCCTTGGGGCGCCCGAGGTGGGTGGCCAGGACAATCACGGCATTTTCATCGAGAAGAAAGTTGATGCTTTTCAAAACCCGGCGAATCCGCACATCATCGGTGATCTTGCCGTTGTTGTCCATGGGCACGTTGAAGTCGACCCGCATCAGGACCTTTTTCCCGGTATAGAAATTTTCCGGCACCTGGTCTATGTAACGTACGCTCATTCCACTCCTCCCGGTTCGCAGTCCATCATCCCGTCTGCGGTCAAATCAACCCCGTCTTCTCGGCCACGTAGCAGGTCAGGTCGTTGAGCCGGTTGGCGTAACCCCACTCATTGTCGTACCAGGCCATGACTTTGACCAGGTTGCCGCCGATAACGTTGGTCAGCGGCGCATCGATAATCGAAGAGTGGGCATTGTGGTTGAAGTCAATCGAGACCAGGGGTTCTTCGGAAACCTGGAGAATGCCCTTGAGTTCACCGGCCGCCGCGGCCCGGAACGCGTCATTCACGGCGGCCGCCGTGGTCGGCTTTTCACTTTCGAAAACCAGGTCGACCATCGAGACGTTGGGGGTCGGCACCCGGACGGCGAGACCGTCGAGCTTGCCCTGCAGAGCGGGCAGCACCAGGCCGACGGCCGCCGCCGCACCGGTCGTGGTCGGAATGATCGACATCGCCGCGGCCCGGGCCCGGCGCAGGTCCTTGTGCCGGGAATCAAGAATCTGCTGATCCCGGGTATAGGAGTGAATGGTGGTCATCATCCCCTTGACGATGCCGAATTTTTCCAGCAGCACCTTGGCCGCCGGGGCCAGGCAGTTGGTCGTGCAGGAGGCGTTGGAGACCACGAAATGGCTCTCCGGATCGAAGTCTGCCTGGTTGACTCCGAGAACCAGCGTCGCGTCGGCCTTTTTGACCGGGGCCGAAACCACAACCCGCTTGACTCCCTGTTCGAGAAACACCGCGGCCTTATCCCGCTCCCGATAGTGGCCGGAACACTCCATGACAATATCGACCCCGAGTTCCCGCCAGGGGACGGCCCGGGGATCGCGGCCGGCCACCAGAGCAACGGTTCGACCGTTGATCTTCAGACATTTGTCGCCGGCCTCGATCTCGGCCTGCAGGCACCCGGAGACCGAGTCGTATTTCAACAGGTGGGCCATTGTCCGGGCATCATCCGTAGTGCTGACAATCGCCTTGAAATTAAACCGGTCATCGGCAGCAGCAGCCCGCAGGCAGTCTCTGCCGATCCGTCCAAAACCATTAAGTGCAACATTAACCGCCATAGTCAAGCCCTCCCGAATCGATAAATTTCACAAAAACACAGACCGTTCAGTAACTATTCAGCCGCGTACGGGGTCGGGCGCGGTTTTTCTTCGCTAGGCGTTAAGATTTCTGTTTTTCCAGCGCTCGCTCCGCCCGCACCCCAAGGGCACTTCCGTTGGGCGCATGCAAAACTCGCTACGCTCAAACAGTTGCAATGCTTATGGGCTCCCGCTCGCTGGGAAAAACAACGAAATCTTTCCGAAACCGCTCCGAAAACCACCCCCGCCCCCTCCTGAAAGAGAGGAGGTAGAATTTGGCTGAATAGTTACAATTTCACAAAAACACAGACCGTTCAAAGGCCGATTCCCACCGCCAAGAAACGGCGGCCGGGGATCGTGACCGTACTTTTACCGGCCCGTTTAATTGCATAAATAACCACAATAGTCAATTCAATAGTCCTTGTCGGCCGGGCCCTCCGCCAACAAAAAACGCCGCGGGACAACCGCGGCGTTTTTTGTTGGCCAGGCGCACGGGCCGGAACGGCCCTCAACCCTCAACCCCCACCGTAGCTGTGGAGACCGGAAAGCAGCAGGTTGACCCCGAGATAGGTAAAGATAACGGCCACGAAACCGAAAATGGAAAGCATCGCGGCCTTGATCCCATGCCATCCCCGGGTGATCCGGGCATGGAGAAAGGCGGCGTAAATAAACCAGGTAATCAAGGACCAGGTCTCCTTGGGGTCCCAGCTCCAGTAGGTACCCCAGGCATAATTGGCCCAGGCCGCCCCGGTAACGATACCGATGGTCAGCAGGGGAAAGCCCACGGCAATCGACTTGTAGACCAGGTCGTCCAGAACCTCGGAGGAGGGAAAGGCCGCCAGCATCCCCCCCTGTCGACCCTGGTCTTCATAACGCTTCTTCAGGATATAGGTGATGCTGACCCCGCAGGAAACGGCAAAGGCCGCATATCCCAGAAAGCAGCTTACGACGTGGGACAGCAGCCAGTTGCTCTGCAGGGCGGGAACCAGCGGCTGGATGGTTTCGTTGACACTCGGGGAAATCGAGGCGTAGGCCATTCCCAGGAACGCAAACGGGGTGACGAAGGCCCCGAGGATCGAGAGCTTGTAGCGGTACTCGATAATCATGTAGACCAGGATGATGGTCCAGGAGAAAAAAACCAGGGACTCGTAGAGATTGGACATCGGGGCGTGGCCGATGCCGAGCTGGTAGGACTCGTACCAGCGCAGCCCGATGGCGGCGGTCTGGGCCAGCCAGCCGCCCAGCAGGATCAGGCTGGCAAAACGCGCCACCAGGGGGCGCCGAAAAGCCAGGTAACTGACGTAGACCACCATCGCGGCCATGTAAACGAAGGTAACGATACTGAAAATATAGGTATTCATAGCTGCTGTCCCCTTTACAGACCGGATTTCCAGGTCTTGAGCTTTTCCGTGGCGGCGTCAAATTCGTGGGCGAAAGAAGGCTGGTTCTTGTTGGCATTGCCGACCAGAACCAGACGTCCGCGGCCGGGTCGGTCGGGATCCGGTTCAAGACGCAGCCAGAGCCGTTTGTGTGACATGAAAAAGGCCACGTACAGCCCCAGGATCATCATCAAACAGCCTGTCCAGACCACCCAGACCCCCGGGTCCCGGTTAACCTGCAGGCCGGTGTAATAGCGTTCTTCGAGGTTTTTGAATACACAGTATTCACCGTTTTTGCTCTGCTGTCTGGCAAACGCCGGGAAACGCAGGAACGACCAATACTGGTACGGGCGGCCGCCCTGTCCGGCATCCCGCAGCAGGAGTACCGCCGGCCCCATCCGCATATAATCGTTGTCAACCTTCAGGGCCTCGATCCAGCCCCAGTTTTCCGGCAGCCGCTGCGGCCGGCCGACCTCGAGTTTCAAGGGCAGGGCCAGGCCACCCGGCAGATGCAGTTCAACCTCGACATCCCCGCCGTAGGTCCCGTAGCTGGCCTGGTAAAAGGTGTAGCCGCCGTAGGAAAGAGGATGGTTGACCTCGATCACCTTGTGGGCCGCCGGCTTCCCCTGATCGTAGATTACCAAGTCACTGGAATACTCCTTAGGCCCGCCGTTTTTGTAGAACTCAACCGAGAAATCCCGGCACTCGATCTCGAAGTTCAGTTTGACCGGGACCTTCTGGTCACCATAAGTATAGAACTGGCTGACCCTTTCTCCTTCGGGGATGTTGACAAACCCTTTGATGCCGAAAATCGAACCGATGATGCCGCCGGCGAAAATCACCAGCACGCTCAAGTGGACAAAATAGACCCCGAGCCGGGACCAACGTCCCTTCTCGGCGGAGAAATGAAACTCCTCACCGTTTTGACCAACCTTTTTCTCCAGTTGCCATTTCCCCGGCCAGATCTCCGGCAGACGGGCAAGTACGCTCTGTGGATCTTCGGGAATTCGGGCCAGCGGCCCACGCCAGACCAGCTTGCTCCCTTTCTCCAGGGTTTTGTCCAGAATCCTGGTGGGATGGGAGAAATAATGCCAGGCCCGGGGGAAGTGCTTCCAGGAGCAGGTAATCAGGTTGACCGCCAGCAGGGTCAGAATCAGGACGAACCACCAGGAATGGTACATATCCAGAAAACCGATGGACTTCAGAGTCGCATAGGTCGACTGGTCATAGTAACGCAGATACTGTTCTTTGAGTTGATTCTGCGGGATAACGGTGCCGATAATCGAGACCAGGGCCAGGGTTATCAACAGAAAAATGGTCAACTTCAAGGAGGAGAAAAAGGCGATGAAACCGCCGGCAAACCCCTGATTCTTTTTTCTCTTTTTATCTGCAACCAATTTCAATACCTTTTCAGTACAGTTTCCTAGCCTCTAACATGCCGGCCGCCCGCCGTCAAGGAAAAACGCTCCCGCAATTCCCCGGCAAGCGGCCTCCCGCCGGCCTCTGCCAGCAACGCAAAGAGGCACCCCGCAGCCACGGGGTGCCTCTCTATATACAATCCTACTATCTTGTTCAACTATTTTTTGTGACAACCCTTACACGGAGTCGGGCCCGCCTTCTTGCCGGCCTTCTTCAGGTCGCGATGACAGCCGCGGCATTTCTTGTGCGCCGCATCTTTCATCTTCGGGGTCTTGCCCTCTTTTTTCTCTTTGTGACACTCGTCACACTTCTTCGGGGTACCCTCACCATTGTACTTGTGGTGACAGGTCTTGCAGTCGGTAATCGAGGCGGCAGCATGCTTGGCATGGGAAAAGGTAACGTCGCCTTTCTTGCAGGTAATCTTGAGGTCTTCCTTCGGAGCCTGCGGGGCGGCAAAAGCCAGCATGGCAACGGCCAGGAAAACCACCGCTACGGTCAAACCAAGAATCTTTTTCATAACAATCCCTCCATCTAAAAGTTCGGTTAAAAAAGTTGACATATTTTCCAGCAAAGCCAACCGGGCTTCAGGGCCCAATTCGTTCCGCAGAAGGTGCTATACAAAATATCATCGACCCTGTCAAGCTCTATAACGGCCGTTTTATTTCTTCAGCCTTGCGGATTCCGGCGGCCCGGCCGCTTATAATTTATCCGGCCAGGGCCACAACCCGCCGCACCAGTTTGTCGATTCCCAGCCAGATTTCCTTGAGTCCCGGGCCCAGCATGTAGGCCGGGGTCGTCACCAGGCGCAGGCGTTCATCGACCACGATATCGTCAACCGGGCACTCAATGTGACGGGCGCCGAAGGACTCCAGGGTCCGGGCCACGGCGGGGTCGCTGCCAATCGTCACCTCGGGGCCGAGATGACCGAAGACCCGGGCCAGAACCACCGGAGCGATACAGATCGCACCGATCGGCTTATCCGCCGCCCGCAAATCCAGCAGCAACTTTTCCACCCCGGAATTGACTTCGGCATTGATCCCGGCCACGGCAAAGTCACTTAAGTTTTTGGCCGCCCCGAAACCGCCCGGCAGAATGATGCCGTCTATTTCCGAGGCCGACACCGACTCCAGGCTCCGGATCTCACCCCGGGCGATGCGGGCCGCTTCCACCAGGACGTTGCGGCTTTCCGCGACCGGTTTCCCGGCCAGGTGATCGACCACGTCCCGCTGCGCCATATCCGGCGCCAGGCAGAAACGCTCAGCCCCGGCCTGGTCGAGAGCCAGCATGGTCAAAACCGCTTCATGAATCTCCGAACCGTCATTGACGCCGCACCCCGACAGTAGAACTCCAATCCTGCTCATTATCCGTACTCCACCTTATATTTTCAGGTTATCGAAGCGAAAAGATTTTTTTCAAGAACTTTTGTAACCATTCAGCTAAATTCTCTCTCCCCCTCTTTCAGGAGGGGCGGGGGTGGTTTTTCTGAGCGGTTTCGGAAAGATTTCGTTGTTTTTCCCAGCGAGCGGGAGCCTATAAGCATTGCAACTGTTTGAGCGAAGCGAGTTTTGCAATGCGGGCGGAGCGAGCGTAAAGAAAAACAGAAATCTTAACGCCTAGCGAAGAAAAGCCGCACCCGACCCCGTATTCGGCTGAATAGTTACGAACTTTTTTCCCCAAGGTAGAGGGTGGCGATGCCGAAGGTCAGGGGATGCCAGCGGCAGGCCGTAAACCCGGCCTCTTCAAGCCAGGCGCAAAACTCCTCCGGCTCGGGGAAACGGGCCACTGAATCGGGCAGGTAGCGATAGGCCTCTTTTTTCGCCATGAGGCCTCCCACCCGGGGCAGAATGCGAAAGAAATAGAAGTCGTAAAGAGCCCTGAGCCAGGTGATGCGGGGGCGGGAAAATTCAAGGATCGCCACCCGGCCGCCGGGTTTCAGGACCCGGAAGAATTCCCCCAGGGCTTTCCGGCGGTCAACCACGTTGCGGATGCCGAAAGCGATGGTTACCAAGTCAAACCCGTCCCCGGCGAAGGGCAGCTCTTCGGCCGACGCCTCGACCAGTTCCAGGCGAGCCCCGGTGCGCAAAGCTTTTTCCCGGGCCAGTTCCAGCATTCCGGGACTGAAATCGAGCCCGACGATCCGGGCCTGAGGAGCCTTTTTCCGCAAGGCCAGGCTGACATCGCCGGTGCCGCAGGCGACATCGAGAAGATCCTTCATCTCCGGCCGCAGGGCCATGCGCACCAGGGTCCGGCGCCAGCCGCGATCGATGCCGAGGCTCAGCAGGTGGTTCAAGAAATCGTACCGGGGAGCGATTTCGCTAAACATGTCGCGAATCGCCCGGGCCCGTTTTTCCGGCTCTCCGTCGGGAACCGCCAGGGACGTCAGTTTGTCACTCATCCTGAAATCACTCTCCCCGGTCCGGAGTTTCAGTCGCACCCGGCTGCGCGGAGGACTCTTCCAGCCGATCTTTTCCGGCCGGACTCCCCTCCCCGGGTTCGGCAGCGCCGTTTTCGCCATCACTTTCGAGGCCTGACGCCATGCGCTCTTTGAAACTGCGCTCCAGTTCCTCACCATCGGGCAGCAGGGCCACGGCCACCAGACGCTCCTTTTCCCGGTCGATCCGAAACACCCTCACCCCCATGGTATTGCGACCCACCACCGAGATGTCGGCAACCCGGTTGCGGGTAATCTTGCCGGTATCGGTAATCATCATAATCTGGTCGGCATCGGAGGCCTTGAGCACCGCCACGACCTTGCCGTTGCGCTCGTTGACCTTGATGGTTATCACCCCCTTGCCGCCCCGGTGACGCAGGGCATACTCCCTGATCGGGCTGCGCTTGCCATACCCGTTTTCGGTAATCGTGAGCACCGTGGCTTCACTCTCGTCCGGGGCAAACACCTCGAGTCCCACGGTCTCGTCATCAGCCGCCATCCGACAGCCGATGACCCCCTGGGAAAGGCGGCCCGTGGCCCGGATATCGCTCGCCCGGAAATGGATGGCCTGGCCCAGGCTCGTCCCCAGCAGCACCGTATCCTCTTCCCCGGCCAGACGGGCGGCAATCATCTCGTCACCGGGACGCAGGGTAATGCCGCGGATGCCGCTGCGCCGGATATTGACCAGGGCCGACAGGGCCAGTTTCTTGACCAGGCCGGCGCGGGTCGCCATCATCACGTAGGCATCCTGGTGAAAATCCCGCAGGGCCAGGACCGTGGAAACCTCCTCGCCCTGGCTGAGTTGGAGCAGGTTAACCAGGGCCTTGCCCCGGGCCGCGGCGCCGCCTTCGGGCGCCTGGTAGACCTTGAGCCGGAAAACCCGACCCTGGTTGGTGAAAAAAGTCAGGTAGTCGTGGGTCGAAGCAACGAACAGGCGCTGGACAAAATCCCCTTCCCGGGTCTCCATGCCAAGGCGGCCGCCGGCCCCCCGGTTGTAGCTCCGGTAGGTCTTCAGCGCGGTCCGCTTGATGTAGCCATAGCGGGAGATGGTAACCACCATCTCCTCCTCCTCGATCAGGTCTTCAATATTGATTTCACTGCCGTCATCGACAATCTCGGAACGCCGTTCATCACCATATGAATCACGCACATCCGCAAGCTCTTTGACAATAATTTCGAGAACCAGTTCCTCCCGGGCCAGGATCTCTTCGAGCCTGGCGATCAGGGCCACGACCTCGTTGTATTCCTGGATAATCTTGTCCCGCTCCATCCCGGTCAGGCGCTGGAGCTTGAGATCAAGAATCGCCTGGGCCTGGCGCTCGGTAAAATCGAACCGGGAGCACAGTTTTTCCCGGGCCGCCGCCGGGGAGGGCGCCGCCCGGATAATCTCGATCACCTCGTCGAGGTTGTCGAGGGCGATCTTGAAACCGGCCAGCAGATGGAGCCGCTCCCGGGCCCGGGCCAGTTCAAAGGCGGTACGCCGGCGAATGACATCCTTGCGGTGCTCGATAAAATGGCACAGCACCTCTTTCAGGTTGAGCACCTGGGGACGGCGTTCGACAATTGCCAGCAGGGTGATCCCGAACGAGGTCTGGAGCTGGGTCTGCTTGTAGAGCTGGTTCAAAACGATCTCGGCCTGGGCGTCGCGCTTGATCTCGATCACCACCCGCATGCCACGCCGATCGGATTCGTCACGCAAATCGGCAATCCCGGTGAGTTTCTTGTGCCGCACCAGTTCGGCCATCTTCTCGAGCATCCGGGCCTTGTTGACCTGGTAAGGCAGCTCGGTCACGATGATCCGCTCCCGGCCCCGGGCATCGGTCTCAATCTCGGTCCGGGCCCGCAGCCGGATAACCCCGCGCCCGGTCATGTAGGCCGACGCGATCCCTTCGCGCCCGTAAATGAACCCCCCGGTGGGAAAATCCGGTCCCGGCACGAGGCGCATCAATTCAGGCACCGAGATTTCGGGATTCCGGATGCAGGCGATGATCGCCTCGACCACTTCGGTCAGGTTGTGGGGGGGGATGTTGGTCGCCATGCCGACCGCGATCCCGGTCGAGCCATTGACCAGCAGGTTGGGGAAACGGGCCGGCAGGACCAGAGGCTCCTTCAGGGACTCGTCGTAGTTGGGAGCGAAAGCGACCGTATCCTTGCCGATGTCGGCCAGCATCTCCCCGGCCAGCCGGGACATCCTGATTTCGGTATAACGCATCGCCGCCGGGGCATCGCCGTCAACCGAACCAAAGTTGCCCTGGCCGTCGACCAGGGGATAGCGCAGGGAAAAGTCCTGGGCCATGCGGACGATGGTATCATACACCGCGGAATCGCCGTGGGGATGGTATTTACCGATTACGTCACCGACGACGCGGGCCGATTTTTTGTAGGGCTTGTTCCAGGCGTTGCCGAGATCATGCATGGCATACAAGACCCGGCGGTGAACCGGCTTCAGGCCGTCCCGGACATCGGGCAGGGCCCGGCCGACAATCACGCTCATGGCGTAGGCGAGGTATGAGGTCTTCATCTCATCCTCGATATTGACCGGCGACGACCGATCGCCGAGAACCTCAACCGGCTCCAGTGGCTCCATGGCAAAACTCCTTGAATGCAACAGGCCCTGCGGCCTTGGAAAACGGCTTGTACGGCAAGCCGCGGTAAACTTTTTTGTAACTATTCAGCTAGATTTTATCTCCCCTCTTTCAGGAGGGGGCGGGGGTGGTTTTTCGGAGCGGTTTCGGAAAGATTTCGTTGTTTTTCTTAAGCCGAGCGGGAGCCCATAAGCATTGCAACTGTCTTAA